>CALWXY010000113.1 GCA_944385595.1 uncultured Oscillospiraceae bacterium | reverse complement strand
ATCTCCTCGAGGTACTTGTCCATCTCGGGGTGATCCTCGAGGTAGAGCTCGTGCCAGTGGTCGATGAGCTTGTTCCAGCGCTCCTCGCGGACGTTTTTATCGTCGGTGTCCATGGCGTCCCTGGCCTCGTCCATGGTGTAGGCGCAGATTTTGTCGAAGAGCTCCTGGCCGAAGGCGGCGTGCTCGTACTCGAACTTGGGCTTGCCGATCTCGGCGACCATCTTGTTTATAAGCTCGATGATGGGGCGGATGACCTCGTGCGCCTTGACGATGCCCTCGTACATGATGTCCTCGGGAATCTCGTTCGCGGCGGCCTCGATCATGACGATTTTCTCCATGGTCGCGGCGACGGTGACGTGCATCTGGCTCTTCTCGCGCTCGGCCCTGGTGGGGTTGAAGAGGTACTTCTCGCCGTCCCAGCCGAGGACGACGCCGCCGATGGGTCCGTTCCAGGGGATGTCAGATATGCTGACGGCGGCGGAGGCGCCGATCATGGCGGCAATCTCGGGGGAGCAGTCGCGGTCGACGCTCAGCACGGTGCAGCAGATGGCGACGTCGTTGCGCAGGTCGGAGGGGAAGAGCGGGCGCATGGGGCGGTCAATCAGGCGGCTGGCGAGCACGGCGGGGAGGCTGGGCCTGCCCTCGCGGCGCATGAAGCTGCCGGGTATGCGGCCGACGGCGTAGAGCTTCTCCTCAAAGTCGACGGAGAGGGGGAAGTAGTCGATGCCGTCCTTGGGTCTGGGGGAGGCGGTGGCGGTGACGAGGACGGTGGTCTCGCCGTACTTGACGAGGATGGCGGCGTTGGCGAGCTCGGCCATTTTGCCGATCTCCATGGTGAGCGGGCGGCCGCAGAGATCCATGGAATAGCTGCGGAAATTCGGGAATTCCTTTTTGGTGATGATCATGTCATTGCTCCTTTCATTTGTGTGGCGCGGAGCGATCTTTAGCATTTGAGGCAAGGTCCGGCTGTGCCCGGGCGCTGCATCAACTGCTAAAAGTCCCTCCGCAATTCGGGTAATTAGCATAATCGGATGGCGGCGGGGCTGACGCCCCTCCGCCACCCGACGGTTGGCTTACTTTCTGATGCCGAGCTTGGCTATGATGGCGCGGTAGCGCTCGATGTCCTTCTTGGCGAGGTAGTCGAGGAGGCGGCGGCGCTTACCGATCATTTTGAACAGGCCCATGCGGGAGTGATTGTCCTTCTGGTGGACCTTGAGGTGCTCGGTGAGCTGGTTGATGCGCTCGGAGAGGATGGCGATCTGAACCTCGGGGGAGCCGGTGTCGTTCTCGTGGGTCTTGTTGGCCTCGATGACGGAGGTCTTCTGCTCTTTGGTTATCATTTTTCGAGCTTCCTTTCTTATTAAATATAGACCCTCAGTGCCGGGTCGGGGCGGAAAGGACACGAGAAAAAATTCTCACTTATCTCCCGCGACCAAGCTCAGGGGCAAAATCCGTTATATTCTACCATATACCTTATAATTTGTAAAGAGATTTTTACGGTAAAAAAATTTTGCCCTCGCAAAAATCTATTTCACCATCAGTCGAAATACCCTGAGAAGTTCGGCACCGGCGCCATCGACGGCATAGTCGCCTCCGAGACGGCGAACAACGCCTCCATAGGCGGCGCGCTGATCCCGCTTCTGTCTCTCGGCATCCCGGGCGACGTCGTCACCGCTAAGCAAAACAGGAAAAACGGAGGGAAGTGCCGGACTTTACGTCCGGCACTTTCTTCAATTTCTTTTTCGCCGGAATCGTGCTATACTGTGCATATCGGAGGTGAGAGCATGGCCGACATATTCGACTATATGCGCTGGCGGGGGGACCTGCCGTTTGAGCGCGACGGGCTGAACGACATCGACAACCTCATACTCTCGCGCGCGGCCTACCTGCCGCTGGGCGGGATAGCGCCGTACGCCATGTCGGAGACGATGCCGCTGGGCGCGGCCTGCCGCGAATTTCTGAAGCTGCCGGACGCGGAGTCGCGCGTCGTGATGGCGGCGGACATGGAGCTTGCGAGAGCTTTAGCGGAGACGCCGCGCTTTGCGAATCTGCCGGTGCGCGGCTGCGAGGAGCTGACCGACCCGGAGCGGGAGCTTCAGTTCGCGGCGATGGTGTTCTCGATAGCGCCGGAGCGGCACTACGTCGCCTACCGGGGCACGGACGCGAGCTTCGTCGGCTGGAAAGAGGACTTCAACATGAGCTTCATAACGCCGGTCCCGGCGCAGCTGGAGGCGGCGCGGTATCTGGAGCGCGCGGCGGCGGAGCTGCCGGGCGAGCTGATACCCGGCGGGCACTCGAAGGGCGGGAACCTCGCGGTTTACGCGTCGGCCTTCGCCTCGCGCGGGACGCAGCAGCGCATCAGCGCGGTGTACTCGAACGACGGCCCCGGCTTTCAGCCCTCGGTCTTGCAGACCGACGGCTACCTCGCCATAGCGCCCAAGATACGCTCGTTCGTGCCGCAGTCGTCGATAGTCGGCATGATGCTCGAGCACGAGGAGGACTACACCATAGTCAAAAGCCGCCAGGTGAGCTTCTGGCAGCACGATCTGTACTCGTGGGAGCTGCTGGGCAGGGAATTCGTGCAGCTCGGCGACGTGACGAACAGCAGCCGCTTTGTGGACAGGACGCTCAAGACCTGGCTGACGGAGCTGCCGCCGGAGCAGCGCGAGCGCTTTGTGGACGGCATATTCACGATATTGGAGAACACGAATCTCAAGGGCTTCAACGATTTAAACGCCGCGAAGCTCGCGAGCATAAGGGCGCTCATCGGCTCGGCGGCGGGGCTTGACGAGGAGACGCGCGCGCAGATACTCTACGCGCTCGGCCTGCTGCTGCGCTCTGCGCGCGAGAGCCTTGCGGAGATACTGCCGGGGCGCGACCGCGCGCGGATAGAAAAGCTGTAAAATTTTTCCCAATGAATAAATGCGCGCCTTTTCTGACACTCTATACGCGAGCAGAAAAGAAAAGGAGCGAATGAAATGGACAAAATAGCGCTCATACTCACCATAATCGGCGGCCTGAACTGGGGAAGCATAGGCATATTCCGCTTTGACCTGGTGGCGTGGCTGTTCGGCGGCCAGACCGCGACGGTGAGCCGCGTTGTGTACACGCTTGTCGGCCTCAGCGCGATATGGTGCATATCTCTGCTGTTTCGCGAGCGCGCCCTCGACGAGGGGGTTTAAAAGAAAAAGGCTCCGTTTCCTGCGGAAACGGAGCCTTTTTCTTTTGGGGGTTGCGAGGCTTTAGATGCTCTCGATGAATCTCATCATCATCGTCGCAATCTGCGCTCTGGTGGCGGTGCCATGCGGGGACAGCTCGCCGTCCGTGACGCCGCGCATCAGGCCGGAGCCGGTTGCCCA
>CALWXY010000112.1 GCA_944385595.1 uncultured Oscillospiraceae bacterium | reverse complement strand
AGCCTCCGGCGCTGCCGAGGCTGGAGAGTATGTCGTCAGCTGTTGCAAGCGCCTCAGCTCCAGCGGCTATGGCCTCGCACAGCTCCCTGTCCTGGTGCTCGCAGGCGGCTTCGCGCTCCTCGAGGCGGAGGATGGCGTCGGCGGCTGAGCCGCCGGTGGCCTTGAGCTCTGCGGCTTTTGCGTCGAGGGCGCGCTCGAAGCGCTGCTCGCAGCCCTCCAGCTCCGCAAGCTCCGCGCGTCTGCGGAGCAAATCCTCCTCCACGGAGGCGAGCTCGCGGCTGGCCGCGTCGTATCTGACGCGGGCCTCGGCGGCCTCGCGGCGTTCCTTGTCGAGCTTTTCCTCGCTCTTACCTATGAGGCCGTAGAACAGCGCTGCGAGACTGTGGCCCTCGAGGCGCTCAACGTCGGCCTCCTCGCCGCGTTTTTGCGCTTCCAGATGTCGGACTTTTTCCGCAAGCTCTGCCTGCTGAACCGTGAGGTCGGAGACCATCAGCTCAAGGCGGCGCTTCCGCTCAATATCGCCGCGCAGGGGCGCAGTTCGTCAAAAGAAGAAGTCATATCAATTCCCCCTGTTGACGATTATATCCGAGAAGCGGCGGCGCGTCAATCGGCTGGGCAATACAGCTCCCGGAGCGTCTCAATCAGTGTGCGGAGGCGCTCATCGCCTATGCTGCAGCGCACGAACTGACCCTGCTTTTCGCATTTCACCAGCCCGCCCTCGCGCAGGCGGTGCAGGTGCTGTGAAATGGCGGGCGCGCTGATGCCCGGTACGCTCTCCGCCAGCTCGCCGACGGTCATGGGCCTCTCGAGCAGGGCGCAGAGTATCAGCAGCCGGTTTTCATTCGATAGCTGAGCCATCAGCGCGGCGACCTGTCTCGCCTTCTCACGCATTGCCGCAGCCCCCTTTGCAGCCGGAGCAGGCGGCGCAGCCGCTCTCCTCAGGCTTTCCGGCCCTGAGGCGGCAAATCAGCTGGGTCATCGTGCCCATAGGGCAGAACACGCACCAGCTGCGCGGCTTGAAGAGCGCCATGACTATCAGCCCTATCAGCGTCGAGGTCAGCATGATGCTGTAAAAGCCGAAGGCAAACTGCGCGACCCACGGCGCGGCCCCGCCGCCGTATGCCCAGTGCCAGGGGACTTTGAACATCCAGAAGAGCTTTACAAATTCGCCGAGGTTCCTCGCGGACGAGCCGACCAGATAAGTCGTCCACAGCATCTGGAAGAACATGACGAAGAAGAATATCAGAAAGCCGTAGCGGAAAGCGCGCGAGCGCATCCAGCGCGGCGTGGGCCTGTTGGCGGAGAGGCGCAGCCTGCCGCCGAGCAGACCGAGAAACTGGCCCCTGTCGCAGTAGCGGTTGCAGTAGAGCTTTCCGCCGCCGAAAATTGATATGAGCAGCGGCAGGCAGAAGAAAATCATGCCGAGCCATGCGAAGAGTATGTTGAAAAATCCGAGGCCGAGGTATATCGGCGTCACTATCCAGAGATAGTCGTACCAGTGCTTCGCAGTATTTTTCATTCGGCGCTCCCCCTCTGGACAAAAGTTATGACCCCGGCGGGGCACTCCCGCTCGCATTTGCCGCAGCCTATGCAGAGCTCGCTGTCCACTCTGGCTATGACTCCGCGCCAGACGGATATCGCCCCTTTGGGACAGACCTTCACGCAGCAGCCGCAGGCCACGCAGTCGCGGCCGACGGCGGCGTATCGCTTAGACGCCATTTTCATACCTCCGATATTTAAGTAGTTGCTTAAATACTAATATAACACCTCTCCGGCGCGAATGCAAGAGAAAAAAGCCGCCCTGAGGGCGGCTTTTTTCAGGATATCAAATCGGAATTTGTGGCTGGCGGCGCGGTGACGAGGACTATGTCCGAGCCGGAGCTGAGCAAATCCTCGAGGCTGGTGGTCGGCTCGGGAGTGGGCGTGGGCTTTGGAGACGGCGTCGGCTCGGCGCTCGGCGACGGGGACGGCGACTCATACACCGTCGGCGTCGGCTCCGGGGCTTCCCTGTCGGTTCTGCCCCACGGCTTTCCCAGGGAGAGAAACAGCAATATTATCAGCAGAATCACAGCGTATATGAATTTCTGCTCCGATATCCTGTTCATCAAGATCAACTCCGTTTGCGAGAATAGCTGCGCGCCCTCCGGCGTGAATCAGACCCCAGACAATCCACATCATCGGCGCCGTGAGGCAGAGGCCGAGACCGAAGAAGGCCTCCGTCCACGCGGAGATTATCGCCGCTCCGGCGACGGTGAGCTTCTCCCTCCCCCGTATCACCGCGGCGAGGGTGACGGCCATGAGGGCGATATATGCGGCGAGCGACGGCGCGCCGGAATCGGCCAGCAGGCCGAGGTAGACGTTGTGGGCGTTGTCGGTGTAGCTCGTGAGCGTCTGCCCAAGCTCCGGGAAATAGCGCGAGAACTCTATGTCTATTCGCAGCGGCAGCGAGCCGGGGCCTCCGCCGAGCAGCGGGCGCTCGGATACGACGGCGAGCACCTCGCGCCATATCATCAGACGGCTGGAGCCGAACTCGCCGCGCAGCTCGCCGTGCAGTATTCTGGACAGCTCGGCGAGGTGGCCGCTTTCCGGCGGGAAGAAGTAGACGGCAATCAGACCGGCGGCAATCACGGCGCAGCCGAGAATCAGGAGTGCACGCAGGTGGAAGCGGCGCGGCAGCAGGCGGGCAAATATCACAGAGGCCGCGAGAGCCGCAACGGCGGCAGCGGCGAAAAGCGAGGCGTAGCTCCCGCCGAAGGCGATGAGCGCAAGCCCCGCGCCCGCGGCTGATACGCTCACAGCCGCAAAGAGGCGCGGCAGCCGCCCCCGCCCTGCCAGCAGCATGGCGGCGGCAGCGCCGGAGACGCAGACGGCCAGCATGCCGCCCGCGCTGCCGGAGACGGCCAGCACGGCGCAGCCGAGAGCCGCCGAGAGCGCCAAAAGGCGCGGCGCGTGAAAGCCAAGGGCGCAGGCCGTCCAGCAAGCGGGTACGGAGAGCGACAGAAACGCCGCGAGCAGATTGGTGTTGCCTATGGTGCCGAGGAAGGTGCCCACATAGCGCACTCCCCCGTCGTAGTAGTTGTAGCCGTCAGGGTAAAATATGCCGCAGCCGAGAAGCTGAGCGAAAGCCACGAGGCAGCACAGCGACGAGGACGCAGCCAGCAGATAGACGTAGCGCCGCCTGCGGCGCCCAAACACGGCGACTCCGGCGAATATGGCGCAGTAGAGCAGCCAGGTCACGAGCCCTGAGTAGCGCGCGGCGCCGATGACGCAGTCGGCCCAGTACTGCGACGCGGCTGTGGACACGCATAGCCACAGAGCCAGCGCTGCGCAGAGCGCAAGCGGCGGCGTGAGGCGCGGCCTGATTCGTCCGCGGATGCACAACACGGCCAATGCCGCCAGCCAGAGAGCGGTCGCCGCAGTGAAGAATATGTATTTCGAGAGCGTGATATTGGAGTAGCCGCTGAAGCCTGTGAACAGCGGGAACACCAGGAGCATGACGGATATGTACGCATCCGTCGCCCGGAGGGCAGCATGGTAAGACCTTGTCCTCATTCCAGCCTCCGAAAAAGGCAAATTTCATCCGATTATACCATTATTAACAAAAATTGTAAAGAACCTTGTAAGTATTGACAGAGTGGATTATAATTCCCTTAGTTAACGGAAAAAGGCGGGGCTGAAATGTATTTCGACACACATGCACACTATGACGACGAGATGTTCGACACGGACAGAGACGAGCTGCTCGGCACTCTGCTGCCGGAGAGCGGGGTCTCCATGCTGCTGAACCCCGGATGCAGCCGCAGAAGCTCGCTGTTCGCGGCGGAGCTTGCGGAAAAATACGGCTATATCTACGCCGCCGCCGGCTGGCATCCCAGCGCCGCCGGGGAATTCGACGCCTCATGCGAGAATCTGCTGCGCGAGCTGTGCTCGCGGAAGAAGGTGCGCGCCGTCGGCGAGATTGGCCTCGACTACCACTACGGCGCCGACACCAAGGAGCTTCAAAGGCGCGTTTTCCGCCGCCAGCTGGAGATTGCCCGCGAACTGGGCAAGCCCGTCATCATCCATGACCGCGACGCACACGGCGACTGCATGGAGATTATCTCCGATTTCCCGGAGCTGCGCGGCGTGTTCCACTGTTACTCCGGCAGCGCGGAGATGGCGCGCGAGCTGGTGCGGCGCGGCTGGTATCTCAGCTTCACCGGGGCGATAACATTTAAAAACGCCAGGCGGGCGCCGGAGGTCATAGAGGCCGTCCCGCTCGACAGGATTATGATAGAGACGGACTCCCCCTATCTCTCCCCCGAGCCGATGCGCGGACGCCGCAACGACAGCTCCCGTCTTCCCTATATAGCGCAGCGCATCGCCGACATCCGCGGACTCAGCCTTGAGGACACGGCGCGCATCACCATGGAAAACGGTCTGCGCTTTTTTGACATATAGTAGCATTATTCACACAAAAATACCGTCGAAAAAAGCTCCGCCTCAGCGGAGCTTTTTTGCGCTTGACAAATCGGTCTATAGATGATAGACTACAGCCGGCATTGGGTCTATTTACTATAGACCAAAGGAGGAATCTCAGTGGAAGGATATAAGCTCGGCGCTGTCGAGGCCAGGTTCGCGGAGCTGGTTTGGGAAAACGAGCCCATCACATCCGGCGAGCTGGTGAAGCTCTGCGCAAAGGAGCTGGAGTGGAAGAAGTCGACGACCTATACCGTCCTCAAAAAGCTCTGCGACAGGGGGATTTTTCAAAACGACGGCGGCGTCGTGGTCTCAAAGCTGAGCCGGGACGAGTTCAGCTCCGCCCAGAGCGAGCAGTTCGTGCGCGAGAATTTCAACGGCTCCCTCCCCGCCTTCATAGCCGCGTTCACGGCGCGCAGACAGCTCACCGACAGCGAGATAGCGGAGATTCGGGAGATGATTGACCTCATAGGAAAGGAGTGAGCGCATGGCCGCGATTTTTCTCAAAGTGGCGGACATGAGCGCCTCGGCCTGCTTTCTGATAGCGGCGGTGATGCTGCTGCGCCCGGCGCTGACGAGAGCGCCGCGCTATGTGCGCTGCCTGCTGTGGGCGATGGTGGGGATAAAGCTGCTCTGCCCCATTAGCATCGAGAGCGCAATGAGCATCATACCCGCGCAGATTATTGACGCGCAGGCCGTGCAGTTCGGCGGCTCGCCGGTGCTGAACACCGGCTTTGCCTCGCTCGACGGCGCGGTGAACAATGCGATAGCCTCATCGATGCCGCACTCCCCCGCCGCGAGCGCCGACCCGCTGTATCTGCTAGCAGCCGTGCTCAGCGCCGTGTGGCTGCTCGGCGCGGCGACGATGGCGGCGTACACGCTGATAGCCTGCCTGAGGCTGCGCCGGCGCGTCGCGGCCTCGGTGCGGCTGGATGGGAACGTCTATAT
>CALWXY010000111.1 GCA_944385595.1 uncultured Oscillospiraceae bacterium | reverse complement strand
CTATGCGCCGCAGCGCCGATGGCTCTATAGGCTCGCCCGTCGGAATCCGGGTGGCGAGGCAGGCGTAGGCGGGCTTCTTTGCGGTGAACAGCCCCGCCTCCGCCGAGAGGCGGCGCAGCTCCGGCTTCGTTATGCCGCACTCGCGCAGCGGCGAGCGGACGCCTTTCTCGCGCAGGGCGCGCATTCCGGGTCTGTCGGTGGCGTCGTCCGAGGCGTTGGTGCCGTCGATGACGAGGGTGTAGCCGTCCTCATTTGCGGCGGCGATGATGGCCGAGAATATGGCGTTTTTGCAGTAGTAGCAGCGCTCCGGCCCGTTTTCGCGCACGCGAGCGTCGGCGAGCGGGTCGCACTCGACTATGCGCAGCCGCGCGCCCAGCTCGCGCGCGAGGCGCTCGGCGTCGCGCAGCTCGAACTCCGGCTGGAACGGCGTTTTGGCAAAGTATGCCCGCACGTCCGCCCCGCAGCGCAGCGCGGCGCACAGCAGGTAGGCCGAGTCCGCCCCGCCGGAAAATGCGAGGGCGCATTTTTTGTTCTCCGCGAAAAATGCGGTCAGCGTCATATGTACACCTCAAAAAAGAGGCATACCCAACAAGGTATGCCTCTCAGCTTGTCGAAAAAGCCCTTTAGCCTTTTTCGACCGCGCTTCGCCGCCGGGCATTTTCGAGGCGAAAATGCCGCTTTGCCCAAAAAGCCTGATTCCTCAGGCTTTTTGACGGCGGCCTATCCAATTAGAGGCGGGCCTCGCCCCCTCGAGCTCCCCCGCGATATGCTGTGTTTTTCAACAGCAGGCAGGTTTTCAGGCAGTTGGTAAAAGCGCCATTATTTTAGCATATTTACCTCGCTGCGTCAATACGGCGCTAGATGGTGAGACTGCCGTTCTCGTCCTCGAGCAGCAGCAGAATCTTCTCCTGCTCGCCGGTCTCGGCGTTCACATATATGATGCATCTCCCGCCGTCGGTGTCGGTGCAGACGAACTCGTGGCAGAAGCGCTCATACTCGCCCGCGCTGGGTATGACGCAGAGCCGCCAGCCGTCGACCTTGAGCCCCTCGGTGAGCTTTTCGGCCGCCTCACGCGTGACTGCGGCCTCCGGCAGAGAGCGCTCCGTGTGCGACGAGATATAGCCCGCCGCCTCGAAGCCTGTCACCATGCCGGTGTCAAGCGCAACGGAAACCTTGATAAGGTCGGGATATATCAGCACGCCGTCCTGCTCGTACGCATAGTTTATCGTGCAAATGCCGCCGCGCGTCATGTGATAGGTCTCGCGCATATTCTCATAGCCCCGCCCGGCGAGGAAGCTGCGCGCTATGGCGGCGGCATCCGCCGCCGTCATCGACGCCCTGTCCGGGACATAGGAGCTGAGGAAGTTCATCACCAGTCCGCCGCGCTGCGTCACCTCCACGGTCATCTCGCCCGAGGCGAAATAGTAGCACGGTATCTCGCCGTGCGAGATGCCGAGGCTCTGCAGCTTCGCCTCGTCGACGCCTATGAACTCAGCCGCCGCCGAGCGCGCCTCGTCCTCGGACACCAGCGCCTCGCTCTCGAGCATTTTGGGGCTGGCGCTCCTTATATGGTCGGAGAACGGGCCGTCGTAGATGAGGCTCGGTATCTCCGGAAATTCCTCCTCAATCAGGCGCATACCGCCGCTGAGCGTATCCGGCACGGCGCTCTCCTCGGCCTCGTCCATGGCGCGCTCGGCGTAGAGCAGCTCGTCCATGCTTATTCCGCCGGAGGCGAGCTCCTCCTGCAGCACGCGAAAGCCCGTGGCCAGCTCAGAGGCCGTCTCCGAGAGGGCGCGCAGATTTTCGGTCTCCTCGTCGGTGTATTCGCGCCCGGCCTGGGAGAGCGTGTATGCGTAGTCGCCGACGCGGCTTATGAAGCCCGCGGTCTTCTCCAGCTCCTGGGTGGAAAACGGCAGCGAGCCGAGCGACATCTGCGCCGTCATCGCCTTGCCGAACACGTCCGTGCACACGGCGCTGATGACGGTGGGGCTTTTGGCGTAGAGGCTTTTTCTCAGCGCGGCATCCAGCTCGGTCATGCCGGTCACCAGCTCGCCGAAGGCGTGGTCGTGGCTCACCGACAGCGCCAGCTCGGCGCGCTCGGCGCGGCGGTAGCCGTTCACCGCCAGCCCCGCCGTGACTATCAGCGCCAGGCTGAGCAGCGTTATTATCGTAAGGGCGGTTTTCCTTTTCATTGCGACCTCCATGATGCAAAAAAGCTCTTTTGGGGCTAGTCTGTCCCAAAAGAGCTTTTTTATCACTTTGAAAACCGCTTATTTTGCGAGCTTCTGAAGACCCAGCCGCAGGCGGCGCAGGCACTCGTCTCTGCCGAGTATGCGGCAAATCTCCACGGCTCCGCCGGGCGTCACCGCAACTCCGGCGGCGGCTATGCGCACCGGCCACATGAGCTTTGCGTTTTTGACCTGCTTTGTCTCCGCGAGGCCGGTGAGGACGCCGAGAATCGCCTCGTCCGTCCAGTCGGGCAGCGCCTCGAGGGCGGGGATGACCGCCTCGAGCATCTCGCGCGAGGACTCGAGGTCGGACTTCGACTTCTTGTGCACAAAGAGCTCGGCGGAGTACTCCGGCAGCTCGTCGAAGAAGCCGAGCTTGGCCGGGATATCGCTCAGGTACTCACAGCGCTGTTGCAGCAGCGGTGCAATCGCGGCGGGGTCGATGGCGGGGTTCTTCACGCCCTGGCGGATGAACGGCCTTGCGAGCTCGGCGAATTTCTCCGGGCTGAGCGCTCTGATATACTCGGCGTTGAAGTAGTTGAGCTTCACCCTGTCGAATATGGCGGGCGACTTCGATATACCGGAGATGTCGAACACCTCGCACAGCTCTTTAAGCGAGTAGATCTCACGCTCGCCGCCGGGGCTCCAGCCGAGGAGGGCGACGTAGTTCACGACGGCGTCGGTCAGGTAGCCGAGGGCTATGAGATCCTCGTAGCTGGGGTCGCCGTGGCGCTTCGACATTTTGGCGTGCGCGTCGCGCATGACGGGCGAGCAGTGGACGTATTTGGGAATCTCCCAGCCGAAGGCCTCGTAGAGCAGGTTATATTTCGGCGCGGAGGACAGGTACTCGCTGCCGCGCACGACGTGGCTTATGCCCATCAGGTGATCGTCGATGACGTTTGCGAAGTTATAGGTGGGCAGGCCGTCGGACTTTATGAGCACGTTGTCGTCGAGGCTGTCGTTGGGGACGGTGATATCGCCGAAGATCTCGTCGTGGAAGGTGGTCGTGCCCTCGCGGGGGATGCGCTGGCGGATGACGTATTTCTCGCCGCTCTCGGCTCTGCGCTTTGCCTCGGCGGGGTCGAGATTGCGGCAGGGGTCGTCGGCCTTCTCGAAGCCCTCGGTCTCGCCCTCGTCGCTCTTCTCGCAGAAGCAGTAGTAGGCGCCGCCGCGCTCTATGAGCAGCTCGGCGTATTTGCCGTAGATGTCGCGGCGCTCGGTCTGGACGTAGGGGCCGACGGGGCCGCCCACATCCGGGCCCTCGTCGTGCTCGAGCCCGCACTCGCGCATCGTGCGGTAGATGGCGTCGAGCGCGCCCTCGACGTAGCGGCCCTGGTCGGTGTCCTCAATTCGGAGAATGAACTTGCCGCCGGCGCGGCGGGCAATAAAATATGTATACAGAGCCGTGCGCAGATTGCCGACGTGCATATAGCCCGTCGGGCTGGGCGCAAAGCGGGTGCGCACCTCGCCGTGCGGTATGCGGGACTCCATATCCTCAAACCATTTCATGTCAAGGCCCATCACTATACCTCCAATTATACTCTGCGATGATTATATGCTGACCCGCAGACCTTGTCAAGCCGCCGCGCGCCGCTTTTATTTTTGGCGGCGGACGTCAAATCCAGTTGTATTGGCGAGCTTTTCGTGGTAAAATATTAGGACTGATTATGCAGTTCAATCTCATCAAGGAGTGACATAAATGATTTCTGAGAAAATGATGAAGCTCGCGAGCGGCAACAGCGCCATTCGCGCCATGTTCGAGGAGGGCAACCGCCTCGCCGAGAAGTACGGCCGTGAGAACGTCTACGACTTCAGCCTCGGCAACCCCAACTTCCCCGCCCCGCACGAGGTCAAGGACGCCATACTCGACATCATCGAGCACGACGACCCCGTCTTCGTCCACGGCTACATGTCCAACGCCGGCTACCCCGACGTGCGCGAGGCCATCGCCCAGTCCCTCAACCGCCGCTTCGGCTCTGCCTACAACGCCGGCAACATCATCATGACCGTCGGCGCGGCCTCCGGCCTCAACATCATACTCAAATCCCTGCTCAACCCCGGCGACGAGGTCATAGCCCTCGCCCCCTTCTTCGTCGAGTACGGCAACTACGTCCGCAACTACGACGGCGAGCTCGTCATCGTCCCCCCCACCACCGACGATTTCCAGCCCGACCCCGCCGAGATTGCCAAGTACATAAACAGCAAGACCCGCGCCATCATCCTCAACACCCCGAATAACCCCACCGGCGTCATCTACACCGCCGAGAGCCTCAAAAAGCTCGCCGACATGCTCGAGGATAAGCAGCGCGAGCTCGGCACCAGCATCTATATCATCAGCGACGAGCCCTACCGCGAGCTCGCCTACAACGGCGCAGAGGTGCCCTGGATCCCCAGCATCTACCGCAACACCATCGTCGGCTACTCCTGGTCGAAGTCCCTCTCCCTCCCCGGCGAGCGCATAGGCTACGTCGTCATCCCCACCGAGGCCGACGACGGCCAGCTCATCTTCGACGCCGCCTGCATCGCAAACCGCGTCATCGGCTCCGTCAACGCGCCGTCGCTTATGCAGCGCGTCGTCATGCGCTGCGTCGACGTCGCCACCGATCTCTCCGGCTACGACGCCAATCGCCAGCTGCTCTACAACGGACTCACCGACTGCGGCTTCGAGGCCGTCTATCCCGACGGCGCCTTCTACCTCTGGCTCAAGGTTCCCGGCGGCGACGACGCCGACTTCGTCGAGAGGGCAAAGAAATACAACATACTGGTCGTCCCCGGCGCGAGCTTTGCGGGCAAGGGCTACGTCCGCATAGCCTACTGCGTCTCCGCCGACACCATCAAAAACTCCATGCCCGGCTTCAAAAAGCTGGCCGAGGAGTACGGACTTAAAAAATAAACTTCGCGAGGAACTGAAATGGACGAGAAAAAGACGATACTCAGCGGCATACAGCCCTCCGGCGCGCTCACGCTCGGCTCCTACCTCGGCGCTATCAAAAACTGGGCCGAGCTGGCCGAGAGCTACGACTGCTACTACATGATGGCCGATATGCACACTATAACCGTGCGCCAGAACCCCGCCGATCTGCGCAGGCGCACCCTCGAGCAGCTCGCGGCCTACATAGCCGCCGGTCTTGACCCCGAGAAAAACACCATATTTATCCAGAGCCATGTGCCCGCCCACGCCGAGCTCAGCTGGGTGCTCAGCTGCTACACCATGTTCGGCGAGCTCTCGCGCATGACCCAGTTCAAGGATAAGAGCGCCAAAAATGCCGACAACATAAACGCCGGCCTCTTCACCTACCCCGTGCTCATGGCCGCGGACATACTGCTCTATCAGGCCGACCTCGTGCCCGTCGGCGAGGATCAGAAGCAGCACGTCGAAATCTGCCGCGACATCGCCAACCGCTTCAACGGAGTCTACGGCGAGGTGTTCAAGCTGCCCGAGCCGTACATCGGAAAGGTCGGCGCGCGCATCATGAGCCTCCAGACCCCGGAGAACAAGATGTCGAAGTCCGACCCCGACCAGAACGGCTGCGTCTACATGATGGACAGGCCCGAGGACATAGCGCGCAAATTTAAGCGCGCCGTCACCGACTGCGACGCCTGCGTCCGCTACGACGTCAAGGAAAAGCCCGGCATCTCCAACCTCATGCAGATCTACTCCGTCGCCACCGGCAAGAGCTTCGCCGACATAGAGACCGAGTTCGCCGGACGCGGCTACGGCGACTTCAAGGCCGCCGTCGGCGACGCCGTCATAGAGCTGCTGCGCCCCGTGCGCGAGGAGGCCGAGCGCCTCATAAAAGACAAGGCCTACCTCGAGTCCGTCTACCGCGCCGGAGCCGAGCGCGCCGAGCGCACCGCCATGAGAACCCTCCGCAAGGTCTATAAAAAAGTGGGCTTTGTGCAGAGATAAGCCGGAGGCCTCCTGATATGAATATCGACTCATCCCTGCTCGTGCGGCTGCTGCTCGCACTGGGCGCGGCTTTCGTCATCAGCTTCGCCTCCACGCCGGTGGTCAAGTCCTTCGCCCAGAAGGTCGGCGCTATCGACGTGCCGAACGAGGCGCGCAGAGTGCACGACCACCCCATCCCCCGCCTCGGCGGCCTCGCCATCTTCCTCGGCTTCATGCTGAGCGTCATCCTCTTCGCGAAAATCGACACTCAGATCCGCGGCATACTCATAGGCTCCGTCATCGTCGTCGCCACCGGCGCTATTGACGACGTCGTGTCGCTGCGCGCGCTCACGAAGCTCTTCATCCAGATTGCCGCCGCCGTCGTCGCCGTGCTGCACGGCGTCGTCATCGAGGTCGTGATGAACCCCAACGTCTTTTCCGAGGCCGAGCACATCTACCTCGGCATACTCTCCGTGCCCATCACGATTCTCTGGATTGTCGCCGTCACCAACGCCGTGAACCTCATCGACGGACTGGACGGCCTCGCCGTCGGCGTCTCCACCATCGCCTCGGTCACCATGCTGGTAGTCGCGCTGGTCGTCGCCGAGCCGAATGTCGCCATCATCCTCGCCTGCCTCGCGGGCGCATGCGTCGGCTTCATGCCGTATAACCTCAACCCCGCCAAAATCTTCATGGGCGACACCGGCGCCCTCCTGCTCGGCTATGTGCTGAGCACCATGTCCGTCGTCGGCATGTTCAAGTTCTACGCCATAGTCTCCTTCTTCGTGCCTGTGCTGGCGCTGGCCGTGCCGATTATGGACACCTCATTCGCCTTCACCCGCAGAATAATGCACGGCCAGAGCCCATTCAAGCCCGACCGCGGCCACTTCCACCACCGTCTGCTCGACATGGGCATGAGCCAGAAGCAGGCAGTGTCCGTGCTCTACACTGTCAGCATAATCCTCGGCGTCTCCGCCGTCGTCCTCGCCACCACCGGCGAGTTCAAAATCCTCATCCTCGTGCTCGCCTTCTGCGTCGCCGCGGCCTACGGGCTTAGAATCGCGGAGAAAAACCACCGCCAGCACGGGGCGGATTCGTCTCATACGGAGCGTGAAAATGGAAAAAATTAAAGTCATGTCCGTCTTCGGCACGAGGCCGGAGGCCATCAAAATGGCCCCGCTGGTGCTGGAGCTGCAAAAACACCAGGAGATCGACTCCACGGTCTGCGTCACCGCCCAGCACCGCGAGATGCTCGACTCCGTCATGGACTGCTTCGGCATCTCCGCCGACGACGACCTCAACATCATGTCCCAGGGCCAGACGCTCTCCGACATCACAACCCGCGCGCTCAAAGGGCTTGAGGAGGTCATCCTCCGCCGCAGGCCCGACATAGTCCTCGTCCACGGCGACACGACCACCACCTTCGCCGGCGCCCTCGCCGCCTTCTACACGAAGACGACTGTCGGCCACGTCGAGGCCGGGCTGCGCACCTACGACCGCTGGTCGCCCTTCCCGGAGGAGATGAACCGCTGCATGGTCTCGCGCATTGCCGAGTGCCACTTCTGCCCCACCGCGCAGAACGCCGAAAACCTCCGGCGCGAGGGCGTGCAGGGCGGCGTCTACATCACCGGCAACACCGTCATCGACGCCATGCGCTACACCATCGGCGACGGCGAGTTCGTCTCGCCCGAAATGCGCGCCCTGCCCCTCGGCGACAGGCGCGTCATCGCCATGACCTGCCACCGCCGGGAAAACTACGGCGAGCCGATGGAGCACATCTTCCGAGCCGTGCGCCGCGTGGCCGAGCGCTGTCCCGACGTCGCGGTGGTCTACCCCGTCCACCTCAGCCCCGTCGTGCGCGAGGCGGCGAAGCGCCTGCTCTCCGGGCTTGAGAATATCTTTCTCGTCGAGCCGCTCGACGTATTCGACATGCACCGCCTGCTGCGCCGCAGCTACCTCGTGATGACCGACTCCGGCGGGCTTCAGGAGGAGGCCCCCGCGCTCGGCAAGCCCGTGCTTGTCCTCCGCCGCGAGACAGAGCGCCCCGAGGCCGCCAAAGCCGGCACGGTGCGCATTGCCGGCACCGACGAGGACGAGATTTTCGCCCTCGCCTGCTCGCTGCTCGACTCCGATGATGAATATCAGAAAATGGCGAGAGCTGTGAACCCCTACGGCGACGGGAACGCCTGTCCGCGCATAGCGCAGGCGCTGCTGCACCACTTCGGGCTGGGCGGCAGGCCGGAGGACTTCCGGCCATGAGGCCCGCCCTGCTCAGAGTCGCCGCTCTGGCGCTGCTCTGTGCCGTGGTGCTGCTCAGCGGCGCGCTCTACCTCATGGGCGAGGCGGAGACGCCGCCGGTCAGCCTCCCGTCCGCTCCGGCGGGCAGCAGCGGCGCGCCCGACAGCTCCGAGCTGGGCGACGGCATATATCTGCCCGTCGACGTCACGCCCGACACCGTTCAGGCCGTCGTCGGCGAGACGCTCGTGCGCGCCGAGAACTACTCCCGCAGCGTCACCGTCGAGAGCTTCTGGGACGGCGGCAGCTCCGTCACCAAGCTCGACTGCTACGTCCGCGGCGACGACTGGCACGTCATCTCCGCGGGCGACGGCAGCGTGAAGCACATACTCATGCTCGGCGGCGAGCTGTACATCTGGTACGGCAGCGGCGGCGAGGTCTTCTCCGGCGGCGAGGCCCTGCAGCCCGAAAACGCCGCCGACCTCTTCTCCCGCACCCTCACCTACGAGGAGCTGCTCTCCCTCGATGTCAGCCAAATCACCGCCGCCGGTTACACCGACCGCGGCGGGGTCAGCTGCATATTCGCCGAGTACAGCTCCGGCCTGCTCGGCTACACCACGCGCGTCTATATCGGCATAGACACCGGTCTGCTCATAGCCGCCGAGCGCTACGACGGAGAAAACCTAATCTACAGCATGACTTCAGACACACCCGTCCTCGATACACCGGACGACAGCCGCTTTGCCCTCCCCGCCTGAGCTCAGCCGAACAGCAGCAGCGCCATTATGATCAGCAGCTGCTCGTCGTGCTGCTCGCGGTACATGAGATAGACTATGAGCAGCAGGATCAGATCCTCCGTCTCAAGCTCCATGTGCCCGAGGCGCGACAGCAGCCCGCCCAGGCGCCGCTCCAATCCGCCGAGCAGCTCAGAGCCGCCGCCCCCCGCTCCGCGCGGGGACGGCGGCCTTATGTATGCCTGTGCCGCTGGCACGGCGCGGTCGCCCGGCTCCGGGACGCGCTCCATGCGCCCGCTCGAGCCGTTATACCTATTTATCGCCAAAGCTCTCACCTCCGTACTCCTTGAGCACGGTTCCGGCCAGGCGTGCCATCTCCGACATGCGGATTGCCCGCTCAAGCTTGCGCGAGCGCTTCTCGTCGAGATAGGGGCTTATCGCGTGCAGCATGGCCGCGCCGCCGTGCACCTCGCCCCGCAGAGCGCCGAGGCCGGAGATCAGCTTCCTCAGCATGGGGTCGGCCTCCGGCTCCCGCTGCGCGGTCTGCTCCGGCTCCGGCTGGCCCTGCATAAGCGAGCGGGCCAGCTCGCTTATTTTCCGCAGCTCCTCCGGGTCGTTCAGGATGCCGTTTATCTTCTCCTCAAGCTCATTCAAGCCTTTCACCTCCGCCCTCGGCGAGCATAAACGCTATTTGTTCATTATCCCCGATATCCGCTCGGCCAGCGCCCGGCCCTCGCCGCTGTTGAGTATGCGTCTCAGCGCGGCCTCAAGCTGCGCGGCGTCGCCATTGGCCATGGCCTCGCTCACCGCCCGGCTGTCGACCAGGCTCTCCAGCCTGCGCCCCTCCTCGGGCGTCACGGCGTTCATCAGCTCCCTCGCCTTGCCGCTCTCGCGCAGCAGCTTCTCAAGCGCTTTCATATCCATCATGGCAGCATACCTCCCTTGTTTTCTATTTCCATTATATTCACCGCCACGAAAGAGGTGCACACTTTGAAAATCGCAGTTTTTTCCGATTCCCACGGCGACGTCTCCACAATGGAGCGAGCCGTCAATATCTGGCAGCCGGACCTCATTCTCCACCTCGGCGACCACGCCTCCGACGCCGACAGCCTCGCCGCGCGCACCGGCGTGCCGGTGCGCCGCGTCCGCGGCAACTGCGACCTCGCCTCCCGCGCGCCCGACAGTGACCTCTTCGAGCTAGGCGGGCTGCGAATCATGATGTGCCACGGCCACCGCTTCGGCGTCAAGGACTCCCTCGACCCGCTCATAAGCTCCGCCGACTTCTCAAAGGCCGACATCCTGCTCTACGGCCACACCCACCAGTCCCACATAGAGCGCATAGGCCATATGCTCGTAATAAACCCCGGCAGCTCCGGCACGGGACTGCACACCTCGTGGGTGAAGCTCACCATAGCCGACGGCGAGGCCGCCGCCGAGCTGGTATCCATAGTTTGACATAAGCTGCGCTCTGTAGTATCATGGTGGCATCATCTAATGGAGGTGCTTACCATGGTAAGAAAGCCGCAGGTTGAATCCAAGTTCCGTCTCCGCGACGGCAAGGGCGAGGTGGAGTTCCACTACATAATCTCCGCCGAGGAGATGATGGGCCACGGCCCCATGTACGCAAAGCTCGTGCTCAAGCCCGGCAGCAGCATAGGCCGCCATCAGCACGTCGGCAACAAGGAGCCTTACTACATACTCTCCGGCACCGGGCTATACACCGATAACGACGGCAGCGTCACCACCGTCGGCCCCGGCGACGTCTGCTATATAGACGTCGGCGACTTCCACGGCATCGAAAACCCCTCCGAGACCGAGGACCTCGAGCTCATAGCCCTCATACTCAACGAGAAATAAAAAACCGCGCATACACACCAGTGTATGCGCGGTTTTTCTATCTGATTATTCTGTGTATGGGTTCGGCAGGCTCCAGTCCCAGCGCTCGCTGGTGGAGTAGGCGTTGCGGAAGTAGTTCTCACTCCCGTCGCCCGAAAACCAGAGGTATTCCTCCGGCAGGACCCTTCCGACCTCTACTGCGCCGAGCTGCTCCATGGCGTGACGTCTCAGCACGTCCTCCGCGAGCTCAAGAAGCTCTGGCAGGACGGGGTACTTTGCCGAGTAGCCGGCGAACTGGCCGGGGCTTGTGACCACGTCCTCGACGCTCATGCCGTAATGGTCGGCGCGGTTCAGTATGCACCACGCCACGGCTGCCTGCTGGAGCTTGCTGCACGAGCGGCACTCGCCGTAAAGAGTTTTGGCGATCAGCTCCGCGTCGTACTGCGATATTGTGACCGCCGGTGTGCGCTCAAGGGTGGCGACCGCGCAGACGAGGGCGTCAAAGGTGACGCTCTCCGCGCTTATCACCGCCCGAGCAGGCGGCTGCGAAATCATATCCGGCTGCGCCGCATCATGCTGCGCGGCGCCCAACGACGCCGCGGCCAGCGCCAGCGCCGCCGCTGCCTGTAGTTTTCTTATGAGCCTTCTACAGCCCATTGAGTCACCTCCGTAATTCAGGACAGGAGCATGGCGATGACGAGCATCACCGGAGCGCCCCAAAGCATCCTGATCAAAGATATGTCATAAAGAGACCTGGTCATATTTCTCACCTCCTTTGATGTAGTCCGCCTCGGCGCAATCCGCCCGGCGTTAGATCTCTCTATCTTATGGATTCCTCCTTCAATTTGCGCTGAGTTTTTGCCCTCTGCGGCTTGACCGCGGCCTCTCCATGAGGTTATACTTATGTTGGCCGCAGCGCCAATATGAATAATTCGGAGGCAGCTATGATACTCACTACCACCCCGTCCATCGAGGGCAAGACCATTCAGACCTATCACGGCATCGTATTCGGCGAGGTCATCTCCGGCGTGAACGTGCTCAAGGATTTCGCCGCCGGCCTGTCGAACTTCTTCGGCGGGCGCTCGGCCACTTACGAGGACGAGCTGCTCAATGCCCGCGAGCAGGCTCTCGCCGAGCTGAGCGAGCGAGCGGCGCGGCTCGGCGCCAACGCCGTCGTCGGCATAGACGTCGACTACGAGGTGCTCGGCTCAGACAACGGCATGCTCATGGTCACCGTGAGCGGCACCGCCGTCACCGCGTACTGAGGGATTTTTGAAAAACACGGGCTGTCGATTCTGAAAATCGGCCGCCCGTGTCTTTTTATCTTCTCCCGTGCGCGTCCGCGCCGCGGAGCGACGGAGCGCAGCGCTCCGCCACATTGAGCATTATCGACGCCGATACAGCGCCGAACACGCCCTGGCCGATATTCATTGCCACCCCGGCCAGAGCGCCCGCGCCGTAGCCCAGCGCGAGGGCCTCAAAGGCCAGGTAGCCCAGCACCATTATGCACTCCGCCGCCACCGCGCCAACGGCGCAGGCGGTCACGGTGCCGTGCAGCTTGCTGTAGATCAGAGCCGCGCAGGCGGCGCAGGCGGCCTTGATTATCAGCGTGCCGGGCATATAATATGCGTATCCGCTCAAAAGGTCCGCAAGCATGGAGCCTATTCCGGCTGCGGCGGCGCCGTAGGCCGGGCCGAGCACAAAGCCCGCCAGAAGCACGAAGCTGTCGCCCAGGTGCACATAGCCGTTTGTGGGCGTCGGTATTCTGAGCGCCATGGTGGCCACAGCGCACATCGCCGCAAACATTGCAGCGGCGGTCATACGTCTCACTCTGTCGTCTTTCACTCTCAAGACCCCCTTGCTTTTTGGTCGTCGCTATATTACAATAGCTCTGATACTATTGAAAGAACCATTTTCAGATTTTTATATAATACCAGTTTGGAGGGGCCATGCTCACCTACACATTTGACGAGAAAAAAAGCGCTCCGCTGTACGAACAGCTCTACCGCTTCATAAAGGGCGACATCTGCTCCGGGACGCTCCGCCCCGGCGAAAAGCTGCCGAGCAAGCGGGCGCTGGCGCGGCATCTGCATCTGGGTATAATCACCGTGCAGAACGCCTACGCGCAGCTGGCCGTCGAGGGCTATATCGTCACGCGCGAGCGCTCGGGCTACTTCGTCGCGGAGCTGGACGACAGCCTCCTCCCCCCGCCGGAGCCGGAGCCGCGCCGCGAGCCGCCGAAGCCGTGCCGCGACTATCTGCTCGACCTGAAGGCCAACCGCATCGCCGCCGGCAATTTCCCGTTTTCCGTCTGGTCGCGGCTCATGCGCCTCACGCTGTCCGAGCGCTCGTCGCGCCTGCTCGACCCGCTGCCGCACGGCGGCGCGCTCCAGCTGCGCGAGGCCATCGCCGGGCATCTCTACCGCTTCAGAGGCATGTCCGTCGACCCGGAGAACATCATCGTCGCCGCCGGGACGGACGTGCTCTATAACCTCATCATCCAGCTTCTGGGGCGCGACTTCATCTACGCCCTCGAGGATCCCGGCTACAACAAGCTCGGCCTCATCTGCCGCGCCTGCGGCGTCGAGACGGCCTACATACCCGTCGACCGCCACGGCCTCAGCCTCCGCGCGCTGGAGGAGAGCGGCGCCAAGGTCGCGCACATCTCGCCCGCGCACCACTACCCCACCGGCGTCGTCATGCCCATATCGCGCCGCCGCCAGCTCCTGCGCTGGGCCGGCCGCCAGGGCGGCTTCCTCATCGAGGACGACTACGACAGCGAGTTCCGCTTCTCCGGCCGCCCCATAGAGACCATGCAGAGCATAGACACCGGCGGCCGGGTCATCTACATGAACACCTTCTCCAAGAGCATATCGCCCTCGGCGCGCATCAGCTACATGGTGCTGCCCGACGCGCTCAAGGATATGTTCTCCGAAAAGCTGGGTTTTTATTCCTGCACCGTGCCGAGCGTCGACCAGTATTCCCTCGCGCGCTTCATATCCGGCGGCTATTTCGAGCAGCACCTCGCCAGAATGAAGACCTACTACAAAAATCTGCGCGGTCAGGTCATCGCCGCCATCGACGAGCTGCCCTTCCGCAAAAAGCTCACCATCAGCGAGCAGCACTCCGGCCTGCACTTCCTGCTGAAGGTGAACAGCCCGCTCAGCGACGACGACCTCATAGCCTGCGCCGAGGCGATGGGCGTCAGGATATCATGCCTCTCGCAGATGACCCACCGCGGCGACGAGCGCCGCTTCGATCACACGCTGATTGTGAACTACTCCGGCGTCACGCCGGAGCAGCTTGAGCACTTTATAGAGTTGATAAGAGAAATAATTAAGTCCGGCGCTTTTTAGAAAAAGCGCCGGACTTGATTATTTCTTTTTGCTCTCAGGCTCCGCGCCGGTGAGCTTTTCAGCCGATATCTTGAACAGATTCGCCATCACCGCGAGGCGGATGATGAACGCCCTGTCGTCCTCCTCAGGCTCGCTGTGGAAGATCTCGCCGTCCCACTCGTGCACCTGCTTCGCGACGTACTCAATGCCGCGGCTGCGGTTGCGGCGGAACGAGCGGTAGAGGCGCTCTATCTCCGCCTCGTCCATGCCGGGCGGCATGAGGCGCTGTATGGCCGCCATGGTGAGCGAGCGCTTGAGCACGCATATCATCACCAGGCAGGCCAGATGCGTGCGGCGGTAGCGCTTTTTCACCGGCGGGGCGAGCAGCCCCATCTTGACATAATTGTTTATCATGGCCGGCGTGACCGGCTTGTCCTCGCCGAGCATCGGGCCGAGGTGGCTCATATACTGGGACGCGAGTATGACAACCTGGTCCATATACAGCTCCAGCTCCGGAAAATCCTCCCAGTCGGGCAGGGCGTGGGCCTCCATCACTTCCGCCCACTCCGTCACCTGCTCGCGGTATCTGGCCTCTTTCTCGTCCATATCTCGCCCTCCTGCTTCGACTTGTATAGCATAAGCTGAATTGGTACATATTATAACATATCGCACTCCCTGTCTTCAATATCCCCGGCAAGATTATTTTTTGCCGCGCCCTCTTGAAATGTTAACGCATATGTGCTAATCTAGTATCGCATACTAGATTATGCGGTATTTGATTTAAGGAGTTGATTATTGTGACGAGAACCGCCGTTCTGCGCCCTCAAACCCTCGGCGAGGAGATTGCCAACGCCATATCCCACGGCTCCGGCATAGTGCTCGCCGTCGCGGGGACGTCCATTATGATATACCTGGCCTGCGCCGGAGCGCAGGGCCTCGCCGGCGCCATCATCTACGGCCTGAGCCTCACCGTGCTGTACACGGCCTCGTGCATCTACCACGCCGTGCGGAATCCGGGGCTTAAAAAAATTCTCCGGGTATTCGACCACTGCTCAATCTTCCTGCTCATCGCGGGCACCTACGCGCCGATTACGCTCGTCGCCCTGCGCGACAGCATAGGCATACCGCTGTTCGCCGTCATCGCCGCCTGCGCCACACTCGGCATAGTCTGCAACATCGTGAGCCTTGAGCGCTTCAAAAAGCTCAGCATGGTGCTGTACGTCGTCATGGGCTGGATGGCCATACTCGCCATCAGGCCGCTGCTCGAGGTCTCGACCCCCGCGCAGCTCGCGCTGCTCATCGGCGGCGGCGTCGCCTACACCGTCGGCATCATATTTTACGCCATGACCAGCACGAAATACATGCACTTCGTCTGGCATCTCTTCGTCCTCGCGGGGAGCATACTCCACTACTTCTATGTGATACAAATTTGCTATCTTTAATAAAAAAACAGCCCGGGAAATCCCGGGCTGATTTTTTCCTCATCTTGCGGCCTTGCGGCGGAGGCTGAGGCAGTCGGCTATCATGGCGATGAACTCCGAATTTGTCGGCTTACCCTTGATATTCGACACGGTGTAGCCGAAAAACTTCTGAAGCGTCTCGAGGTCGCCTCTGTCCCACGCGACCTCAATCGCGTGGCGTATGGCGCGCTCGACGCGCGAGGGCGTCGTGCCGTATTTCTTCGCCACCGCGGGGTAGAGCACTTTGGTGACGGCATTTATGACGTCCATGTCATTCACAGCAAGGATGATGGCCTCGCGCAGATACTGGTAGCCCTTTATGTGGGCCGGGACGCCGATCTCGTGAATCACCTCGGTGACCATGGCCTCCAGGCTCGGCTCGCTGCGCCCCTCGGGGTAATCGCGCTGAGCCGGCTGCGCGCTGCGCTTCGCCATGTCGCAGGCGAGGCGTATGCGGCTGAGTATGGTGGCCGTGTCGCAGGGCTTCGAGACAAACAGCGTGGCGCCGAGCTCCGAGCACTTCGCCATCACGCTGTCGGTCACGAAGGCGGAGGCCACCACCACCGCCGGCTTCACCCCCGTCTCCGGGAGCTGCTGCAAAACGCCGAGGCCGTCCAGCTTCGGCAGGACGAGGTCCATGAGCAGCACATCCGGCCGCTGCTCGCGCACAAGGGCGAGGGCCTCGCGCCCGTCGGTCGCGGCGGCGACCACCGTCATGTCCTCCTCGTCGGCTATTACCTCCGTAAGTATGGTGCGGAAATCCTCGTTGGAATCCGCAATCAGTATACGCAGCTTGCTTTCCATAGACAAATTTCTCCTCCGAATTCTTCCTATTGACGAGCTCCTGTATCTCTCTTGCATGTCCCGCTGTGGTTTTTAATTTACCACATCTCGCGAGCACTTGCAACAAAAATTAGTGAAATTTCACATATTTTTGTCTACATATTTCGCCGTTTTCTACAAGAATTCACAGGTTTTATGTCGAAACCATGGGTTTAAGCCGTCGTTTGCTCGAAAATAGTAGAAAAAATTCGGAGGAGATGCAGATTTAAGTAGAAATTACCGGTCGTCTTTCGACAGCACTCGACTTATCTCATTAAAGCGGCAATAGGCCTCAACCATCTGCAGCACTGTTTTCCTCTGTTCATCAGTGAGGCCGGAGATATCCATAAGCACAGAGCCGTCGGTCTCGGCGCAGCCGAGCAGCTCGTCGGTGCTCATGTGGAACACCCTGCTCATCTTAATGAGAATTTCAAATGAAGGCAGACGAGTGTTGTTTTCATATGAGGATATGGCTGAGCCGGTGACACCCAATCTGTCAGCCAATTCCTTCTGGGTCATGCCCATCTGCCACCTGCGTTCTTTGATTTTTTCTCCAAATCCCATCACTGCTGAATCACCTCTGTTTTGTTCTGGCCGTATCGTTAAAAAGCTTACTGTTCCTCTATTTAGAGTCTATCCGACTCCTCTAAACAGTCGGTTTCTATCGTGCGCTCACATTGTTTAATCGTGCGTTTTTTGCAGCAATGTCACTTATTACCTGAAAAAACCTCGATTTTACATGGGCATTACATGTGTCTTTACAGTTTTTTCGGGCTTTAAAGCGCGATTTCATACAGCATCTGTGCAGTAAATGCACCGTTAATGGCGCGGGGCGCGACGGTGTCAAAAAGCTCCGGGCGCTGTTGTGCCCGGAGCTTTTTGCGCTGTCAGAGCTTGTTTTTGGCCATCGTCTCGCAGTAGATGCAGCGATAGACGCCCTTCTCCCTGTCCGTGAGGCGGAAGGTGTGCGGCAGCTCCTGCTCCACCGAGGTGATGCACCGCGGGTTCTGGCAGTGGATGACGTTCGTCACCGTCTCAGGCAGCTCGAGGTGGAAGCGGTTGACCTTCACCCCGTCGCGTATGATATTGACCGTTATGCCGGGGTCTATATAGCCCAGCACATCGAGGTCTATGTCTATGACCTCGCAGATTTTGAGTATATCCTTTTTGCCCATCTTCACGCTGTCGGCATTTTTGATGATGGCGACGGTGCAGTCGAGCTTGTCGAGGTCGAGGATCCTGTATATCTCCATCGCCTTTCCGGCGGTGATGTGGTCGAGGACTATGCCGTCTCTGATCGGGTTTACTATCATCTCATTCCACCCCCAGCATTTTCATAATAAGAGCCATGCGGATAAAGCGGCCGCAGGCGACCTGCTTGAAGTAGCAGGCGCGCGGGTCGTCGTCGACCTCGGTGGAGATCTCGTTCACGCGGGGCAGCGGGTGCAGTATGCTGAGGTCCTCCTTCGCGTTCGCGAGCTTGGCGAGGTTGAGTATATAGCTGTCCTTGAGGCGGATGTAGTCGGCCTCGTTGAAGAAGCGCTCGCGCTGCACGCGGGTCATGTACAGCACGTCCAGCTCCGGCATGACGGACTCTAAATCCTGGGTCTCGACGAAGTCTATGCCCTGCTTTCTGAGCACGTCCTGGCGCAGGTACTCGGGTATGACCAGCTCCTGCGGGGAGATGCAGACGAAGCGGACGTTCTCATAGCGGCTCATGGCGCAGATGAGTGAGTGCACGGTGCGGCCGAACTTGAGGTCGCCGCAGAGGCCGACGGTCATATTGCTGAGTCTGCCCTTCTCGCGCTGGATGGTGAGCAGGTCGGTGAGCGTCTGGGTCGGGTGGTTGTGGCCGCCGTCGCCCGCGTTTATGATGGGCACGCCCGACTTCATGGCCGCGACCATAGGCGCGCCCTCCTTGGGGTGGCGCATTGCGATGATGTCGGAGTAGCAGCTCACGGTGCGGATGGTGTCGCTCACGCTCTCGCCTTTGGCGGCGGAGGAGGAGCTGGCCTCCGAAAAGCCCAGCACCTCGCCGCCGAGGCGCAGCATGGCGGACTCGAAGCTCAGGCGGGTGCGGGTGCTCGGCTCGAAGAACAGCGTCGCGAGGATCTTGCCGTCGCACTTGTGGGCGAAGGCGGCGGGGTTTGCGATGATCTCGTTGGCCTTGGCTATGAGCTCATCTATCTCCGCGGTGCTGAGGTCGAGTATATCGATGAGGTGTCTCATTTGGCGCCTCCGATCCAGCTCTCGTCGCTGGGGTTGTCGCGGAAGGCGATGAGGCGCTCGATATCCTCGTGCTTTATATAGCCCTCCTCGGCGGCGACGGCGGCTATGGTGTCGAAGTCGGTGAGGCTGATGTTCTTGACGTTCTCCTCGGCGAGGCGCTCGAGGCCCTTTTTCATGCCGTAGGTGAATATGCTGACGACGCCGAGCACCTCGGCGCCGGCCTCGCGCAGGGCGCGGACGACGTCTATGACGCTGCCGCCGGTGGAGATCAAATCCTCGACGACGACGACCTTCTGGCCCGGCAGGAGCTTGCCCTCTATGCGGTTCTGTCTGCCGTGGTCCTTATTGCTGCCGCGGACGTAGCCCATAGGCATGCCGAGTATGTGGCCGGTGATGGCGGCGTGGGCTATACCTGCGGTGGAGGTGCCCATCAGCACCTCGCACTGGGGATAGTATTTTTTGACGTTCTCCGCGAGCGCGTTCTCCACGTCTCCGCGCACCTTGACGTCGGTGAGGGTGAGGCGGTTGTCGCAGTAGACGGGGCTTTTTATGCCGCTCGCCCAGGTGAAAGGCTCGTCCGGGCGGAAAAACACCGCGCCTATGGAGAGCAGGTCTTTGGCTATCAGCTTTTTCATGCTATATCTCCTTTATATTTTATCCGACAAATTCGCGGACGCATCTTCTGTAGGCCTCGACGGGGTCGGCCGCACGGGTGATGGGGCGGCCGACGACTATATAGTCGCTGCCGAGCTCCTTTGCCCTCGCCGGGGTGGCTATGCGAACCTGGTCGCCAACGTCGCCGTCGGCAAAGCGGACGCCCGGCGTCACCGTGAGGAACTTCGAGCCGCAGCGGCTGTGCACGCTCGCGGCCTCCAGCGGCGAGCAGACGACGCCGTCGAGTCCCGACTTTGCGGCGTTCTCGGCGTAGCGGAGGACGACCTCCTCCAGAGGCAGGTCTATGAGCAGCTCGTCGCGCATACGCTCCTGGCTGGTCGAGGTGAGCTGGGTGACGGCTATGAGCAGGGGCCTGGTGCCGTCAGGGCGCATGAGCCCCTCCAGCGCCGCCTCCATCATGGCGCGGGTGCCCGCGGCGTGCAGGTTCACCATGTCGACGTCCAGCGCCGACAGCACGGCCATCGAGGACTTCACTGTATTCGGTATATCGTGCAGCTTGAGGTCGAGGAAAATCTTGTGGCCTCTCGCCTTTATCTCGCGCACTATCTGCGCGCCGGAGGCATAGAACAGCTCCATGCCGACTCTGACGTAGGGCTTCTCATCGCGGAAATTGCTGAGAAATGCCAGCGCCTCGCCGCCGGAGGGGAAGTCGCAGGCTATGATGACGTCTTTACCCATTGTGTGCTCCTCCTGTAATGCTCTTTAAATCTGTTATCCCGTATTTCTCCATGACGGCGGGCAGCTGCTTCGCTATATCGCGGCAGGCATAAGGCTCGACGAGGTTCATCGCGCCTATCTGCACCGCCGAGGCGCCCGCGAGCATCATCTCCAGCACGTTCTCTGCGCTGGACACGCCGCCCATGCCTATTATGGGTATGCTCACGGCCTCGTAGACCTGGTACACCATTCTCAGCGCCACCGGGAAGACCGCGGGGCCGGAGAGGCCGCCGGTCACATTGGCGAGGAGCGGCTTTCTGCGCCGCAAATCGAGGCGCATGCCGAGCAGAGTGTTTATCATGCTTATGCCGTCGGCCCCGGCGTCCTCACATGCTCTGGCGACGGCGCAGATATCGGTGACGTTCGGCGTGAGCTTTATGAACACCGGCTTTTTCGTGACGGCCTTGACGGCGCGCGTCACCTCCGCGGCGGACTCCGGGCAGGTGCCGAAGCTCATGCCGCCGCCGTGGACATTGGGGCAGCTGATGTTGACCTCGAGTATCTCGACCTGCTCCTCCTTATCCATGCGCTCACAGCACTCGACGTACTCGTCGAGCGAGAAGCCGCTGATGTTGGCGATAATGGGCTTTTTGAAGCATTTTCTGAGCTTCGGCAGCTCCTCGGCTATGACCCTGTCTATGCCGGGGTTTTGCAGGCCGACGCTGTTGAGCAGTCCCGAGGCGCACTCGGCTATGCGCGGCGTGGGGTTGCCGAAGCGCGGCTCGCGGGTCGTGCCCTTTATGGATATGCTGCCGAGGCAGTTGATATCGTAAATCTCGGCGAACTCGTATCCGAAGCCGAAGGTGCCGCTCGCCGGGATGACGGGGTTATCCAGCCGCACTCCCGCGAGGCTTACAGACGTATCTACCATATGAGCACCTCCCTGTCGAATACCGGGCCGTCCTTGCAGACGCGCTTGGGTCCGTTTTTAGTCTGCTTCGTGCAGCCCATGCAGGCGCCGAAGCCGCAGCCCATGCGCTCCTCGAGGCTGATTTGGCCGGGCTTGTCGCCCACTGCGCCCTCCAGCGCGCGGAGCATGGGCTCCGGGCCGCAGGCGCAGAAGCTGCCGAAGTCGGCCATAGGCAGCAGCGCGGTGACGAAGCCGCGCACGCCGAAGCTGCCGTCGGCTGTGGACACCAGCGTGCGGCAGCCGAGCGCCTCGAACTCCTGCACCAGCATCATATCGCCGGTGCCGTTGAAGCCCAGCATGGCGGTGACCTCATGTCCCCGCTCGAGCAGGCGCTTGGCGAGGCCGTACATCGGCGGCACGCCGACGCCGCCGCCGATTACGGCGGTGTGTCTGGCGCATTTATCCATGTCGAAGCCGTTGCCGAGGCCGGAGAGCGCCGGGAGCGCCGCGCCGGGGCGCATGGCCGAGAGCTTGTCCGTGCCCGCTCCGACTACCTTATATATAATCGTGAGGCCGCTCGCGTCCCAGTCGCTGACCGATATCGGGCGGCGCAGGAACAGCTCCGGCACCGAGATGTCGATGAACTGGCCGGGCGCTTTTATGGCGCCGGTGTCGCCCTCGAGGCGCATACGGTATACGCCATCGGCTATCGGCTCATTTGAGCGGATAATATACTCTGTTTTTATCATCTGTCTTTTTCCTCCCAGACGGTCTCGCCGCCGACGAGGGTGAGCAGGCAGCGGCCATAGAGCTCTCTGCCCTCAAACGGCGTCGCCCTGCCCATGGACAGGAACTCGCCGGGGTCGACGGTGTAGCTGCGCCCGAGGTCGAACACGGTGATGTCCGCCGGCTCTCCCGGCTCTATATCCGAGCCTATGCCGAAGCGCCGCTTCGGCGCGCCGTGCATGAGGTCTATGAGCTTCTCAAGGCTTATTTTGCCGGTTTTGACCAGATATGTGTAGCAGGCGGCGAAGCTGGTCTCCAGCCCGACGACGCCCATGAGGCTCTTATCAAGCCCGCGGCCTTTTTCCTCCGCGGAGTGCGGGGCGTGGTCGGTGATTATCATATCCACCGTGCCGTCCTGGATTCCGGCGACGAGGGCGTCGCGGTCTTCGGCGGCGCGGATGGGCGGGTTCATTTTGAATCTGCCGTCCTCGCCTATGTCCATGTCGCACATGGCGAGGTAGTGCGGGCCGGTCTCGCAGGTTACATCCAGCCCCTCGGCCTTCGCGCGGCGCACCAGCTCGACGCTCTCCTTGGCCGACATGTGGCAGATGTGGTAGCTCGCGCCGGTCTCGCGCAGCAGCGCGATATCGCGCTCAATCTGCTTCCACTCGCTCGCGGAGCTGATGCCGACGTGGCCGTGCGCTCTGGCGTATTCGCCGTCGTGTATGCAGCCGCCGGGGACGAGCAGCGCCTCGACCTCGCAGTGCGAGACTATGGGCAGGCCGAGCCGCTTGGCCTCTCTCATGGCGGCGCGCATCATGTCGGCGGTCTGGACGCCCCTGCCGTCGTCCGAAAAGCCCTTGACGTAAGGCGCCATGGCGGCCATATCCGCGAGCTGCTCGCCCTTTTCGCCCATGGTGATGGCGGCGTAGGGGTAGACGTGCACGACGGCGTCGCGCTCGATGGCGCAAAGCTCGGCGCGCAGGTGCTCGAGCGTGTCGGGCACGGGATTCAGGTTCGGCATGGCGCAGACGCTCGTAAAGCCGCCGCGAGCCGCCGCCATTGTGCCGGTTTTGACCGTCTCCTTATAACAAAAGCCCGGCTCTCTTAAATGCACATGAACATCTGAAAGACCGGGCAGCACAACGCAGTCACTATTTGAAAAATCGAATACCTCCCCGACGAATCCCTCGGGGGTGGCGGACGGCTCGAAAATTTTGGAAATCACGCCGCCGTCTATGAGAAGATCGAGCCTTTTAAACTCGCCTCCGGTGAAGACTCCCGCGTTTTTTATGAGCTTCATCATACCGCTCCTCCTCTCTTTTCTCTGTTTCCTAACACATTATTTTAAAATAGCCCTGCCTTTTTGTCAACCGGGTGTCTCCACGAATTTATTTAAGAAACCTTGTCGATTCCGGGAACTTTTTTGCGCGCTCTGCGTCTTACTGTCTCGGTACGGCCAAGCGGCCCGCCGCACATTATTATAGGAGGTCAACATTTTGACTAAAAAAATCCTGTCTCTTCTTCTCGCGCTTGCGCTTGTTTTCAGCCTCGCCGCCTGCTCCGGCAGCGACGACAAAGACCCCGATGTCAGCGCGTCGCCCGAGGTCGGCGACGACGTGACCACCTCCCCCGAGATCCCCGAGAGCGAGGCCCCGGAGTCCGAGGCTCCGGAGAGCGAGGCTCCTGAGAGCGAAGCTCCCGAGACCGAGGCGCCGGAGAGCAGCGCTCCCGAGACCAGCGCCCCCGTTGAGAGCACCCAGCCCTCCGAGCCCCCCGCCGAGAGCGAGCAGCCCTCTGAGAGCGAGCAGCCCTCCGAGAGCGAGCAGCCCTCCGAGAGCGAAAGCGTCTGCGCCGAGATTTACAACAGCATAGCCGCCCAGCTCAGCGGCAGCCTGCCCTCCTTCATGGCCTGCGGAGACTCCGACCTCAGCGGCCTCTACGGCATCGCCGCCTCCATGCTGCACGCCTACAGCCTCAACATACCGCTGATGGTCGTCCCCGCCTCCGAGATTTTCATCGCCGAGGTCGCCGACGGCAATATGGACGCCGTCAAGGCCGGCATCGAGGCCCGCAAGCAGGCCCTGCTCGACAGCTGGTCTCAGTATCTGCCCGAGCAGTATGAGCTGGTGCAGAACGCCAAGATCGTCGAGAACGGCAGCTACATCATCTTCGTCGTCGCCGAGGATCCCGACGCCGTCGTCGAGATCTTCAACGCCGCCCTCGCGGCGTAAATCCTCTCTTTTGCCCCGCGCCGAACCGGCGCGGGGATTTTTTTATCCTCCGCGCAACCGGAGGCGTGAAAAAGCTGATATAATGGGTGAGAGGACTCTCACGCAAGGAGGGAGAACATGGAGGACGCAAAAATCGTGGCGCTCTATCTCGCGCGGGACGAGACCGCGCTCGCGCACTCCGCCGCGAAATACGGGCGCGCGCTGCGCTCTCTCGGCGCAAAGCTCATTTCTGACGAGCAGTCCGTCGAGGAGTGCGAGAACGACACCTATTTCAAGGCCTGGAACAGCATACCGCCGCACGAGCCGCGCAGCTATCTCTTCGCCTTCCTCGCGAAGATCATGCGCTCGACTGTGCTGAACCTCTGCAAAATGCGCTCGGCGCAGCGCCGCTCGGCCGTGCTCACCGAGCTGAGCGCCGAGATGGAGCAGTGCATCCCCTCGCCCAGCGACACCGAGTGCCTCATAGACGGCATAGTCCTCGGCGAGGCGATAAGCCGCTTCCTCCGCACTCTGACGGAGGAGCAGCGCTGCGTCTTCCTCCGCCGCTACTGGTATTTCGACAGCGTGGCCGAGATATCAAATAAGCTCGGCATCACCGAGAGCAAGACGAAATCAACGCTGTTCCGCTTGCGGAACAGCCTCAGACTTTACCTTGAAAAGGAGGGCTATGAGCTGTGAGAGGCGATGAATTTCTCGAAAAGCTCGAAAACGTCGACCCCGAGCTGGTCGAAAAGGCCGCGCGCCCCAAAAGGCGGCGGCGCTGGCTCGGCGCCGTGGCGGCGCTACTCGCGCTCGCCATACTCGGCGGCGTGCTCCTGCGCCCCGGCGGCGGCGCGCTGACCACCGAGGCATTCGCGGCGCTCGCCGAGGCCGAGTACCCCGAGTCGCCGCCTTACCCCGATATGATGGATTATGTAAACCCCGACGGCAGTATGCAGGACGATGAGTTCAACGCCGCCTTCGACGCGTGGTGGGAGTTCTACCGCGCCCAGCGCGACATGGGCGAGGGCTTTGAGACGGCGCTCGACAGCTTCTGCGCGAAAACCCTGCCGCAGTTCCTCGGCGGCGCGGACGGCGAGAACGCCGTCTACTCGCCGCTGAACGTCTACCTCGCGCTCGGTATGCTCGCCGAGCTGACCGACGGCGACAGCCGCGCGCAGGTGCTCGCGCTGCTAGGCAGCGGCGGCATCGGCGAGCTGCGCGAGACCGCGTCGGCGCTCTGGAACGCGAACTATATGGACGACGGCGCGTCTGCCAGCATACTCGCGTCCTCGCTGTGGCTGGACAATGATGTGAGCTTCAAGCAAAATACGCTCGACAAGCTCGCGGAGGTCTACTACGCCTCGGCCTACCGCGGCGAGATGGGCTCCGACGAGGTGAACGAGGCGCTGCAAGCCTGGCTGAACGAGCAGACCGGCGGGCTTCTCAGTGAGCAGGCCGACGGCGTCGGGCTCGACGCCGACACCATACTCGCCCTCGCCACCACGGTCTATTTCCGCGCGAAGTGGACGAGCGAGTTCTCCAGCGACAAAACCGAGCAGGGTGTATTTCATGCACCTGGCGGCGATATAAACTGCGACTTCATGCATCAGTCCGGACAGGGCTATTACTACTGGGGCGAGCGCTTCTCCGCCATCGAGCGCAATCTGGAGAGCGGCGGCGCCATGCGCTTCATCCTCCCCGACGAGGGCTTCTCGCCGGACGATTTGCTCGCCGACAGCGAGGCGCTGAGCTTCATCATCTCCGGCGGGAGCGACTGGGAAAGCAAAAAATTCCTCATCATCAATCAGGCCATACCCAAGTTCGACGTCGTCTCCGATTTTGACCTCCGCGCGGGGCTGCAAAACCTCGGCGTCACCGACGTGTTCGACGGCTCGGTCTCCGATTTCAGCCCCATGACAGACGACACGGACGGCATATTCGTCTCGCAGGCCAAGCACGCCGCCCGCGTCGCCATCGACGAGGAGGGCGTCACCGCCGCGGCCTACACGGTGATGGGCGCCGCCGGCGCCGGCGAGCCGCCCGCCGACGAGGTCGACTTCGTGCTCGACCGGCCGTTCATTTTCGTCATCACCGGCTCTGCCGGTACGCCGCTCTTCGCCGGTGTGGTGAATGTGCCCGCGTGATGCGAAAAAAGGCTTTCGGCCGCGGCCGAAAGCCTTTTATTTTCTCCCACGCACATGTCGCGGGAGAAAATGATTTGAATTCTTTGCTGAACGGGCGTGGCAATCGGATGTCTCAGGGGTTACAGCAGCTTTATTCTCTTCAGCCAGCGCTCGATGTCGCCGCGCGAATCCTGCACCTCGCAGCCGCGCACCGACAGGCCCTCCAGCAGCTCGGCATCCGGGCAGAGCTTTGCGATGTCGGCGACGCTTTTGCCGAGGCCGCTGCCCTCGTTCGTGCAGAGCGGGGCAATTTTTTTGCCCTTGAAGTCTCCGCTCTCGAGGAAGGTCCACACCGGCATCGGCATCGTGCCGCACCAGTTCGGGTAGCCGAGGATGACGGCGTCGTACTCCGAGACATCGGGCGCGCTCTCGCGCAGCGCCGGGCGGATGTTCTGCGAAAACTCCTCCTTAGCCTGAGCCACGCACTCGCGGTAGTCGAAGGCGTAGGGCTCGGCCCTGTCGATTTTATAGAGGCCGCAGCCGGTCAGCTCCGCTATGATTTTCGCCGCCGCCTCGGTATTGCCGACGGGCAGCTCGATTATGTTGCCGGCGGCGTAGTTCATTCCGGTGCGGGAGAAGTATGCTGTCAGAATTTTCATGTGTATCGCCTCCTGAGACTATGATAGCCCCCCGGCGTGCGCCTGTCAACCGCTTGAATTTTTCGCGGCGGCGGCTTATAATGTCAGAAAACTGCTGAGACGGGGCGATGCTTTTGGAGATGAAGGTAATAGCGCGGATCCACAGCGATTTTCCGCAGCAATTCGGCATTCCGCGCCAGAGCGGCATAGTGCCGGAGCTGAGTGCGCGAATCGTCTTTGAGCCGGAGTTTCGCGACGCGCACGCCCTGCGCGGCATCGAGGGCTTCTCGCACATCTGGCTGATCTGGCTCTTCTCCGAGTCCGTGCGCGGCGGCTGGTCGCCCACCGTGCGCCCGCCCAGGCTCGGCGGGAACGAGCGCGTCGGCGTCTTTGCCTCACGCTCGCCGTTCAGGCCGAACCCCATAGGGCTGTCCTGCGTCAGGCTCGAGCGGGTCGAGCTCAGCTCGCCGGAGGGGCCGCTGCTCTTCGTCTCCGGCGCAGATCTCATGGACGGCACGCCCATCTTCGACATAAAACCCTACGTCGCCTACGCAGACGCCCACCCAGACGCCGCAAGCGGCTTCGCGCCCGACCCCGGCCTCGCCGAGGCTCTGGAGGTCGGCTTCCCGCCGGAGCTGCTCGCGCTCGTGCCGGAGGACAGGCGCGAGGCGCTCACCGCTGTGCTCGCCGCCGACCCGCGCCCGCGCTATCAGGACGACCCCGAGCGCATCTACGGCATGGCCTTCGCCGGGCTGGACGTGCGCTTTCGCGTCGCCGGGCGGGCGCTCACAGTCGTCGGCATCAAACCCGCCGGAACGGAGGATAAACAGTGAAAAATTTCATCAACTTCGTGCTGCTGTACCTGGTGGTCGGCCTGTTCTGCCTGGTCATCGCCGCCATGCAGCGCCGCCCCATCTTCATCGCCATCGGCTGCTGCTTCATCGTGCTCGGCATCGTGAACAGCCGCAAGCTGAGGAGGAAGTGAAA
>CALWXY010000110.1 GCA_944385595.1 uncultured Oscillospiraceae bacterium | reverse complement strand
CCTCACCCACGCCCACATAGACCACTCCGGTCTGCTCCCGCTTCTGTACAAAAACGGCTTCTCCGGCCCGGTCTACGCCACCGAGGCCACCTGCAACCTCCGCCGCATCATGCTCCGCGACTCCGCGCACCTCCAGGAGTCCGACGCCGAGTGGAAGTCCCGCAAGGCGCAGCGCTCCGGGCGTCCCCCCGTCGAGCCGCTCTACACCCTCGACGACGCCGACGGCGTCATCGCAAAGCTCCGCCCCGTGCCATATGGCGACCAGATTCACGTCATGGAGGGCGTGTTCGTCCGCTTCACCGACGTCGGCCACCTGCTCGGCTCGAGCTGCGTCGAGCTCTGGCTCACCGAGAACGGCGTCTCGAAGAAAATCGTCTTCAGCGGCGACGTCGGCAACTCGCAGCAGCCCATCATCAACGACCCCAAGCCCGTCGCCGAGGCGGACTACACCGTCATCGAGTCGACCTACGGCGACCGCCTCCACGGCACCGAGAGGCCGGACTATGTGAAGGAGCTGGCCCGCGACATTCAGGACGCCTTTGACCGCGGCGGCAACCTCGTCATACCGTCCTTCGCCGTCGGCAGGACGCAGGAGATGCTCTATTTTATCCGCCAGATCAAGGACGAGGGGCTCGTGAAGGGCCACGACGGCTTCAAGGTCTACGTCGACAGCCCGCTCGCCATCGAGGCGACGAGCATCTTCCTCCAGTGCGAGCGCAGCTGCTTCGACCCGGAGACCACCGCCCTGCTCGACGCGGGCATAAACCCGCTCGTGTTCGACGGGCTGGAGCTGTCCGTCTCGTCCGAGGAGTCCAAGGCCATAAACTTCGACGCAAGCCCCAAGGTCATCATCGCGGCAAGCGGCATGTGCGAGGCCGGACGCATCAGGCACCACCTCAAGCACAACCTCTGGCGGCACGACAGCATCATCCTCTTCGTCGGCTACCAGGCCGTCGGCACGCTGGGGCGCACTATATACGAGGGCGCGGACAGCGTGAAGCTCTTCGGCGAGGAGATCGCCGTGAACGCCGAGATACGCTACCTCGCGGGCAAGAGCGGCCACGCCGACCGCGACGGCCTGCTGCGCTGGATAGAGAGCTTTGAGCAGCGGCCCAGGACCGTGTTCGTGAACCACGGCGAGACGACCAGCTGCGAGAACTTCGCGCGGCTGCTTCGCAGTGAGGGCTTCGAGAAGGTCTACGCCCCATACAGCGGCATGGTCTACGACCTCGCCGCCGACGCCATGGTCTACGAGGCCGAGCCGGTGCCCGCCAAACGCGGGGACGACGGCCAGCCGCGGCTCACGAAGTCGCAGCAGCTGCTCAAGGGGCTGCTCGCCGCGATACGCCGCCTCGGCGACATCGCGCAGGGCTTCGAGGGCAGGCCGAACCGCGAGCTGCGCGACTTCACCGACGACGTCGAGAAGCTCTGCAAAAAGTGGAAGGACAGATAAGCCGCACGGTGCAGGGCGGCATCTACGCCGCCCTGCGCGACGACATACTCCGCGGCGTACATCCGCCCGGCGCGCTCATCAACGAGGCGGAGCTTGCGCGGCGCTACGGCGTCTCCCGCTCGCCGCTGCGCGAGGCGCTGAGCCGCCTCGTCGGCGAGGGGCTGCTCACAAGCGAGCCGAACAGGGGCTTTTTCGTCCGGAGATTCACTGAGAAGTATATAAACGACGTGCTCAACATGCGCGACATACTCGAGCGGCGCGGCCTGCGCACCTACGCGGACTCGCCGGAGCAGCGCGCGCAGCTTATCGCCATGCGCGCCGAGGCCGAGGCCATCCTCGATGAGAGGCCCTTCGACCTCGAGCGGCACAACGAGTTCGACGCCAGAATGCACTACATGGTCATGGGCTTCAACGACAATGAGTACATCGACCAGCTCGCGCGGCAGATTTACACGCTGTCGACTCTGTTTTCCATCCAGCTCAAGACGCTCGAGGGCGGCATAGAGAGCGAGATGCAGCACATCGAGCTTATAGACACGATACTGCGCGGCGAGCTGACCGCGGCGGAGAAGCTCCTGCAGAGACACATCCGGCGCACAAAGAAGCTCGTGCGCGCGGCCATGCCCAAGTCAGGGGAGGAAAACGATTGATAAAGATAAGCGGGCTTCGCCTGCCGGCGACGGCGGGGGAGGCCGAGATAAAGGCCGAGTGCGCGAAAAGGCTCGGCATAGCGCCGGAGCGCATAGAGCGCTTCGGCGTCGTGCGCATGTCGATAGACGCGCGCCGCGGCAGGGAGCTGAGCCTTGTGTGCTCCGCCGTAGTCGGATGCGCGGGCGAGGCAAAGCTCCTGCGCCGCGGCGGCAGGGACATTGCGCCGTTTGAGAAGAAGGAATATATCCGCCCGCCGGTGCGCCGCGCGAGCGGAAAGCGGCCCGTGGTCGTCGGAATGGGCCCGGCAGGGCTTTTTGCCGCGCTCTATCTCGCGGAGGCGGGCTTTCCGAGCATTGTGCTCGAGCGCGGCGGCGATATCGACAGCCGCGCCGAGGCTGTCGAGCGCCACTGGCGCACCGGGGTGCCGGATGCGCGCAGCAACGTCCAGTTCGGCGAGGGCGGAGCGGGCGCATTTTCCGACGGCAAGCTCACCACCGGCACGCACGACATGCGCAGCTCCGCCGTCATCGACACGCTCGTGCGCTTCGGCGCGCCGGAGGACATACAGTGGTCGAACCGACCGCACGTCGGCACCGACATACTCCGCGGCGTCGTGAAAAACATAAGAAACGAGCTGATTCGCCTCGGCTGCGAGGTGCGCTTCGATACCGCCATGACCGGTCTGGAGCTCAGTCCCTCCGGCGCGCTGCGCGCCGTGCTGACGGAGGCGGACAGATTTGAGACGGACGCCGCCGTCCTCGCCATAGGCCACTCGGCGCGCGACGGCTTCGTCATGCTGCAAAAGCTGGGGCTGGAGCTTGCGCCGAAGCCCTTCTCCGTCGGCGTGCGGATAGAGCACAGCCAGGCCGCCATAGGCTTTGCTCAGTACGGCGAGCTGTATGAGCGGCTCCCGCCCGCCGACTACCGCCTTGCCGAGCACCTCGAGAACGGGCGCAGCGTGTACTCGTTCTGCGTCTGTCCCGGGGGCGTGGTGGTCGCCTCGGCGTCCGAGCCTGACGGCATAGTCACGAACGGCATGAGCTACCGTGCGCGCGACGGCGCGAATATTAACGGCGCTCTGCTGGTGAACGTCACGCCTGAGGATTTCCCCGACACCGGCGCGCTCGCGGGCGTCGAGTTCCAGCGCGAGCTGGAACAGAGGGCGTTCAGGCTTGGCGGGGGCAGCGGATACGCCCCCGCGCAGACGGTGGGCGACTTCCTCGCGCGAAAACCGTCGGAGCGCGGCGGCGCGATAATTCCTAGCTACCGCCCCGGCGTGCGCTGGACGGCGATTGATGAGGCATTGCCCGACTTCGCGAGCGAGAGCCTGCGCATGGCGCTGCCGCGCCTGGGGCGCAAGGTGCGCGGCTTCGACGCGCCGGAGGCGGTGCTCACCGGCGTCGAGACGCGCTCAAGCTCGCCGGTTCGCATAGTGCGCGGAGATGCGCTCTGCGCGACGCGCGCCGCGGGCGTCTACCCCTGCGGGGAGGGCGCGGGCTACGCTGGCGGCATAGTCTCCGCCGCCGTCGACGGCATCCGCGCCGCCGAGGCGATATTTACAAGGGAGACGTAATGCGAAACCATTTTTCTTTGTAAAGAAAAACGGTTTCGCGCTTCCAAAAAGAAACACGCGGGGTCGGCAGAAAGCGCGTCGTTTTTTAGTTTCAGGTTTTCGTCAGGAAGCCGCCCGCGGGGACGCGATGCGAAACCATTTTTCTTTTAGAAAGAAAAAGGGTTTCGCGCTTCCAAAAAGAAATCTCGCGGGGTCGCCAGAAAGCGCGTCGTTTTATAGTTTCAGGTCATTGTTCGTCAGCCGCCCGCGCATCTGGGTGCAAGTCTCTGTCGGGCGGCTGTAAAGGGAATTCGGATAGCGCTCTCACCCCCGGCCGCGCCACCCCGCTTCGCTCCGGCGCTCGATTTTGCAGTAGTTATCAAATAAGCGCCTCGCAAGGACGCCTCGACCTCCATACAAGCTGCCAATGCCTGCGTCTACAGCTCCGTAAACAGAGTACCTGCCTCAGAGGCAGGTACTCAGACGACGCGCGAAAAAAATAAGCACCTGCCTCGGAGGCAGGTGCTTTCTAGTTTGGGCGAAAGGGCGCACAGTTGACGACTCTGTAGAGATTAGGCGCCCCAAAGTCGGTGCGGAGGCTCTCGAATTCCTCCCACGGCGAGCGCCTCGTGGCGCGGAGTGGGATTGAGCGCTCTTCAATCTGGAGGGCG
>CALWXY010000109.1 GCA_944385595.1 uncultured Oscillospiraceae bacterium | reverse complement strand
CGAGCCGCGTCCACCCCGGCAAGTTCTATGCCCTCCCCCAGAGCCCGCAGCAGTACAAGCAGCTGCTCATGCTCTCCGGATTCGACCGCTACTTCCAGATAGCCCGCTGCTTCCGCGACGAGGACCTCCGCGCCGACCGCCAGCCTGAGTTCACCCAGATCGACCTCGAGATGAGCTTCATAGACGAGGACGACATCATGGGCATCCAGGAGGGCTTTATAAAGCGCGTGTTCAAGGAGGTGCTCGACGTCGACGTCCAGACTCCGTTCCTGCGTATGCCCTGGCGCGAGGCCATGGATCGCTTCGGCTCCGATAAGCCCGACATGCGCTTCGGCTTCGAGCTGAAGGACATCAGCGACCTCGTCAAAGACTGCGGCTTCAAGGTGTTCTCCGAGCCGGTGGCGAATGGCGGCAGCGTGCGGCTTATCAACGTGAACGGCCACGCCGCCGACTTCCCGCGCAAGAAGATAGACAAGCTGGTCGAGTTCGTGAAGACCTACAAGGCCAAGGGCCTCGCCTGGGCGCGCCTGCACGATGGCGCGGTGACGTCCTCCTATCAGAAGTTCCTGACCGACGAGGAGAACGCCGCCATTCTTGAGCGCGCCGGCGCGAAAGACGGCGACCTCGTGCTCATAGTCGGCGACGCGAAGAACGAGACTGAGTTCGCCGCCCTCGGCGCTCTGCGCTGCGAGTGCGCCAGGCAGCTCGGCATACTCGACCCGAGGGACTACAGGTTCCTGTGGGTCACCGAGTTCCCGATGTTCGAGTGGTCGGACGAGGAGAACCGCTACATGGCCATGCACCACCCCTTCACCGCGCCCATGAAGGAAGACGAGGACAAGGTGCTGACCGACAAGGCCAACTGCCGCGCCAGAGCCTATGACATCGTGCTGAACGGCACTGAGCTCGGCGGCGGCTCCATAAGAATCAACACCCCCGAGATGCAGGAGAAGGCCTTCACCGCCCTCGGCATATCGGAGCAGGATATAGAGGAGCGCTTCGGCCACCTGGTCGGCGCGTTCAAGTTCGGCGCGCCGCCCCACGGCGGCCTCGCCTACGGCCTCGACCGCCTGGTCATGCTGATGACCGGCGCGGAGAGCATTCGCGACGTCATCGCATTCCCGAAGGTGCAGAACGCCTCCGACCTGATGATGGCCTGCCCCGACGTGGTCGATGCAAAGCAGCTCAATGAGCTCAGCATCGCGGTGACCCGCAGCGAGGACTAGGCCATGGTGTCGACGCTGCGCTCGCTCGGCATACAGGGCGTCGGCGGCTACGACGTCAGCGTGGAGTGCTTCATCTCAAACGGCCTGCCGGCCTTTGAGATAGTCGGCCTGCCGGACACGGCGGTGAAGGAGGCGCGCGAGCGCGTCCGCGCCGCGATGAAAAACTGCGGCCTCGGCTTCCCGGCGAGCCGCCTCACCGTGAACCTCGCCCCCGCCGACAGGAAAAAGGCGGGCACGCTCTACGACCTGCCGGTGCTGCTCGGCATACTCACAGCGCGCGACGAGATAAAGGCCCCCGGCGACGACTGCGCCTTTATAGGCGAGCTCAGCCTCACCGGCGAGCTGCGCGCCGTGCGCGGGGCGCTGCCGATGGCTATAGCCGCCTCCAAATGCGGCATAAGAAGGCTGTTTCTCCCGGCGGAGAACGCCCCGGAGGCGAGCTTCGCGCCGGACGTGGAGGTCTACCCAGTCGAAAACGTGCCGCAGCTGCTCGCGCACCTGATGGGCGAGGAGCTGATAGCGCCGCAGCGCCGCCCGGAGATAAGCTCCATGGTCTCCGCCGCGCCGGATTTTGCCGACGTCAAGGGACAGGAGGACGTGAAGCGCGCGCTCGAGGTCGCGGCGGCGGGCGGGCACAACGTGCTGCTCATAGGCCCGCCGGGCAGCGGCAAATCCATGCTCGCGAAGCGCCTGCCGTCGATCCTGCCGGACATGAGCGAGCGCGAGATGATAGAGACGACGGAGGTGCACTCCGTCCGCGGCCTCACGACGGCCTCGCACCCGCTGGTGTGCTCGCGCCCGTTCCGCGCGCCGCACCACTCGGTGTCCGCCGTGGCGCTCGCCGGAGGCGGGCACAACGTCATGCCCGGCGAGATAAGCCTCGCGCACAACGGCGTGCTGTTTTTAGACGAGCTGCCGGAGTACCGGCGCGACGCGCTCGAGACGCTCAGGCAGCCGCTCGAGGACGGGAGGATAACCGTCTCCCGCGCGGCGGGCTCTGTCCAGTACCCCAGCCGATTCATGCTGGTCTGCGCCATGAACCCCTGCAAGTGCGGGTGGTACGGCTCCGGCGTGCACGAGTGCACCTGCCCGCCGCAGTCGGTGAAAAACTACCGCGCCAGAGTCTCCGGCCCGCTGCTCGACAGGATAGACATGATCCTCGAGGTCCCCGCGCTCGGCTTCGACGAGCTGTCGAACCGCGCCGGCGGCGAGAGCTCGGCGGATATCCGCTAGCGCGTGAACGCCGCGCGCGAGTGCCAGCGCCGCCGCTACATCGGCAGCGCCACCGAGTGCAACGCCCACATGCAGCCGCGCGAGATCGCCGACTTCTGCGCCCTCACCGAGAGCGGCAGGGAGCTCATGCGCCTCGCCTTCGAGCGCATGGGGCTCACGGCGCGCAGCTACGACCGCATACTCCGCGTCGCCCGCACTATAGCCGACCTCGCGGGGAGCGACGATATTCAGCCGGAGCACATCGCCGAGGCGGTGCGCTACCGCACCTACGATTTTTCCGAAAACTGAGGTGTTCACATGAACGATATGATACTGCTCAAGCAGGGCGAGGTCGTGCTCAAGGGACTCAACCGCCGCTCGTTTGAGCTGAAGCTGATGGCCAACATCCGGCGCAAGCTGCGCGGCCTCGGCGAATTCAAGGTCTACACCATGCAGTCCACCATCTACGTCGAGCCGGAGAGCGACGGCTGCGACATGGATGAGGCCTTCGAGCGCCTGAAAAAGGTGTTCGGCATAATCTCCATGAGCCGCGCCATGGCCTGCGAGAAGAATCTCGACGCCATAGTCGAGACCGCCGTGCGCTACCTCGGCGACGCGATGGAGGAAGCCGCGAGCTTCAAGGTGGAGACCAAGCGCTCCGACAAGAGCTTTCCCAAGACCTCCATACAGGTGTCGCAGTACGTCGGCGGCGAGCTGGCCGAGCGCTTCCCCGATACGCGGGTGGACGTGCACGAGCCGGAGCTTGTCGTGAACGTCGAGATACGCGACTACGCCGCCTACGTCCACGGCAACGCGACGCCCGGCGCGGGCGGTATGCCCGTCGGCTCCAACGGGCGCGCGGTGACGCTGCTCTCCGGCGGCATAGACAGCCCCGTCTCCACATATATGATAGCTAAGCGCGGCGTGCAGCTCATACCGGTGCACTTCTTCTCATTCCCCTA
>CALWXY010000108.1 GCA_944385595.1 uncultured Oscillospiraceae bacterium | reverse complement strand
CAGAGGCTCGACCGCTTCGTCGGCAAGGCCGTGCCGCTGCTGCCGGAGTCCCTGCTCCAGAAATACATAAGGCTCAAGCGCATCAAGGTCAACGCCCGCGGCTCCAAGCGCGACGCGCGCCTCGCCGAGGGCGACGTCATACAACTATATATTAACGACGAATTTTTCGAGCGCCCCACCGAGCGCAACTCCTATCTCAAGGTCTCCACACCGAGGCTCGACATAGTCTACGAGGACGAGAACATCATCCTCGTCGACAAGAAGCCCGGCGTCCTCTGCCACAGCGCCGGCACCTGGGACGCAAACACCCTCATCGCAAACATTCAGGCGCGAGCCTACCAGTCCGGCGAGTGGCGTCCGCGTGAGGAGAACTCCTTTGCCCCCGCCCTATGCAACCGCATCGACCAGAACACCGGCGGCATAGTCATAGCCGCCAAAAACGCCGAGGCGCTGCGCATCATGAACGACAAGATCAAGGCGCGCGAGATCGACAAGTACTATCTCTGCGTCGTGCTGGGGCGTCCCCGCCCCGCGAGCGGCAGGCTCGAGGGCTTCATATTCAAGGACGCCGCCAAAAACCAGGTCTACGTCTACGACAGCCCCAAGCCCGGCGCGAAAACCGCCGTCACCGAGTACCGCACCATAGCGTCGAAAGGCGAGCTGTCGCTCGTCGAGTGCCGCCTCTTCACCGGGCGCACGCATCAGATAAGAGCGCAGATGGCGCACGCGGGCTGCCCCCTCCTCGGCGACGGGAAGTACGGCTCCGAGCGGCGCAACCGCGCCTTCGGTGAAAAGGGCCAGCTGCTCTACTCATACAGGCTGATTTTCGACTTCGAGACGGACGCCGGCGCCCTCTCCTACCTGAACGGAAAGAGCTTCGAGGCCGCGCGCATACCATTCGTCGAAAAGTATTTCCCCGGCCTCGCCGCGCAGCGTAAAATTTAGGCGCATTTTTCGCGTATACCATTGACATTTCGACACAAGTTCGATATATTATGCTTGCCTGCTTTTCCAGTGAAAGACCCACAGGAAAGGCAGGCAAATTTCTCTGCCCGAAAAAGGCTGAAATGGGGGAGGATAAATGGCAAAAGAGCTCATTCGCCTGGTAAACTGCCAGATGGCGTTTGACGATGAGATCGTACTGGATTCGATCAACCTCTACATTAACGACAAGGAATTTCTCACCCTCCTGGGCCCCTCCGGCTGCGGCAAGACGACGACGCTGAGAATCATCGGCGGCTTCCTCCAGCCCACCAGCGGAGACGTCCTGTTCGACGGTGAGAGGATTAATGATGTCCCGCCTCACAGACGCAAGGTGAACACGGTGTTTCAGAAATACGCCCTGTTCCCCCACCTCGATGTCTACGACAACATCGCCTTCGGCCTGCGCATCGCAAAGCTGCCCGAGGACGAGGTTGACCGGCGGGTGACGGAAATGCTCGGCATAGTCTCGCTCAAGGGCTTTGAGGACAGGAAGATCTCCTCCCTCTCCGGCGGCCAGCAGCAGCGAGTCGCCATTGCCAGAGCGCTGGTGAACCGGCCCAAGGTGCTGCTGCTCGACGAGCCGCTCGGCGCGCTCGACCTCCGTCTCCGCAAAGACATGCAGAACGAGCTGAAACGCATCCAACAGGCGATGGGCATCACTTTTATATATGTGACCCACGACCAGGAGGAGGCGCTCTCCATGTCCGACACCATCGTCGTCATGGATAAGGGCAAAATTCAGCAGATTGGCCGTCCCGAGGACATCTATAACGAGCCGAAAAACGCGTTCGTCGCCGACTTTATCGGCGAGTCCAACATCCTCGACGGCATCATGCGCGCCGACCGCCTGGTCGAATTTTTCGGGCGGAAGTTCGTCTGCGTCGACTCCGGCTTCGAGAAGGACGAGCCTGTCGACGTCGTCATCCGCCCCGAGGATATAGATATAGTCGCGCCCGACGCCGGCCACCTCTGCGGCACGGTCACGAGCGTCACCTTCAAAGGCGTCCACTACGACACCATAGTCGACTTCAAGGGCTTCAAGTGGCTCATTCAGACCACCGACTTCTGCCCCGAGGGCTCGGTCATAGGCATACGGCTCAACCCCGAGGACATACATATCATGCACAAGAGCGAGTACTCCGGCATGTTCGGCGACTACAGCTCCTACTCCGCCGAGTACGACGAGATCGCCGACCCCGAATACACCGAGGAGGAGGACGACTCCGAATCCAGGGAGGAGGAGCGCAATGAGGAGTAAGCTGCTCGCCGCGCCGTATCTCCTGTGGATGGCGCTGTTTGCCATCATCCCGCTCTGCGTCGTGCTCTACTTCGCCTTCACCGACTTCTACACCGGCGCATTCACCCTCGCGAACATCATAAAGCTCGCGGACTATCTGCCCATCTTCGCCAAATCCGTGTGGCTGGCGCTCATATCGTCGGTCATCTGCCTGATCATCGGCTACCCCGTCGCGTATTACATCGCCGGGCGCTCGCCCCTGTGGCAGAGGCTGCTGTATATGCTCGTCATGCTGCCCATGTGCATGAGCTTCCTGCTCCGCACCATGGCCTGGGTGGCCATGCTCGAGGACACCGGCATCATAAACTCCGTCGTGAAGGCCATCGGCCTCCAGCCGCTGCCCCTCATACGGAACGACGCCGCCGTCATCCTCGGCATGGTGTATAACTACCTGCCGTACATGATCATGCCGCTCTACACGGTCATAATGAAGATAGACCGCAGCCTCATCGAGGCCGCGCAGGATCTCGGCTGCAACTCGTCGCAGGTGTTCCGCGGCGTCATACTGCCGCTGTCGCTGCCCGGCATAATCTCCGGCTTTACGATGGTGTTCGTCCCCGCCATAAGCACCTTCTACATCTCCCAGAAGCTCGGCTCGCCCGGCACAACGCTCATAGGCGACGTCATCGAGAGCCAGTTCAAGACAGCCTACAACCCCAACCTCGGCGCAGCGCTGTCCCTGGGGCTGATGGTCATAGTCTTCATCTGCGTCGCCATCATGAACCGCTTCTCCACGGACGATGACGAGGGAGGTGTCGTGACGCTGTGAAGAGATTCAACTTCGTTTTCACCGTCATCGTGATGCTCTTCCTCTACATACCGATGATCGTCCTCGGCGTCGCCTCGTTCAACGCCGGCACAGACATCGCCGTGTTCAAGGGCTTCACGCTTGAGAACTACTCCGAGCTGTTCGTCGACAAGACGCTCATCCCCCTGCTCTTAAACTCGCTCATACTCGCCGTGCTCAGTTCGCTGATTGCCACTGTGCTCGGCACCATGGCCTCGATGGGTATCCACTCCATGGGCAGGCGTATGCGCTCTCTGACCATGGGCATGACGAACATCCCCCTCACCAACCCCGAGATAGTAACCGGCGTCTCGATGGGCCTGCTGTTCGCGTTCATAGGCATCATTCTCAAAACCCAGAACGTGCTCGGCTTTACAACGCTGCTCATCGCCCATGTCACATTTAACCTCCCCTACGTCATACTCTCGGTCATGCCGAAGCTGACGCAGATGGACCCCAATCTCGAGGAGGCCGCGCTCGACCTCGGCTGCACTCCGCGCCAGGCGTTTTTCAAGGTCGTCCTCCACGAGATACTGCCCGGAATAATCTCCGGCGCGCTCATGGCATTCACCATGTCGCTCGACGACTTCGTCATAAGCTACTTCGTCTACGGACCCAGCTTCCGCACCCTGCCGCTCGAGATCTACTCCATGGTGAAAAAGCCCCTCCAGCCCAAGATCTACGCACTGTTCACCCTGCTGTTCATATCCATACTGCTGGTCATGTGCGTCATGAATCTGCTCCAGGCCCGCGATGAAAAACGCGGCCACAATCTCACCCATAAAAGAAGGAGAAATGTATAAGATGAAAAGAATCGCAGTCCTTGTCCTCGCCGTGGTGCTCGCACTCGGCGCCGTACCCATCTCCGCCTCCGCCGACGAGGTCACCATCAACGTCTACAACTGGGGCCAGTATATCTCCGACGGCACCGACGGCTATATCGACGTCAACGCCGCCTTCACCGAGGCCACCGGCATCAAGGTCAACTACATGACCTACGACACCAACGAGAGCCTCTACACCAAGCTCAAGACCGGCGGCTCCACCTACGACATCATCATCCCCTCCGACTACATGGTCTCCCGCCTCATTGAGGAGGACATGCTCGAGGAGATTAACTTCGACAACATCCCCAACTACCAGTACGTCGACGAGGCCTACAAAAACACCGCCTACGACCCCGACAACAAGTACAGCGTCCCCTACACCTGGGGCACCGTCGGCGTCATCTACAACAAGAACTACGTCGACGAGGCCGATATCGGCAGCTGGGATCTGCTCTGGAACGAGAAATACGCCGACAAAATCCTCATGTTCGATAACCCGCGCGACGCCTTCGCCATAGCCGAGAGCATGCTGGGCTACAGCTACAACACCGAGGACACCGCCGAGCTTGAGGCCGCCGCCGAGAAGCTCAAGGAGCAGAAGCCCGTCGTGCAGCAGTACGTCATGGATCAGATCTTCGACAAGATGATCCGCGGCGAGGCCTACGTCGCCCCCTACTACGCCGGCGACTACCTCTGGATGCTCGACGAGAACCCCGACCTCGGCTTCTACTTCCCCGAGGAGGGCTTCAACTTCTTCATCGACGCCATCTGCATACCCAAGGGCTGCCAGAACAAGGAGGCCGCCGAGGCCTACATCAACTTCCTGTGCGACCCCGAGGTGAGCGGCCAGAACCTCGATTACCTCGGCTACTCCACCCCCATCAGCGAGGCCAGACAGTACATGGATCCCACCATGGCCGAGAGTGACATAGCCTACCCCTCTGATGAGGTGCTCTCCAACTCCGAGACCTTCCTCGCCCTCAGCTCCGAGACCACTCAGCTCATGGATTCGCTGTGGCTCGACGTCAAGACCGCCGCTGCCGATGAGGGCGGCAACAGCGGCACGCTGATCATGTTCGCGGTCGTGGCCGTGCTCATAATCATCATCGGTGTGCTCCTCGCCACCAAGAACAGCAAGAAAAAGCGCCGCGCCAACCGCGGCAAGGCCAACTGAAATAGGATATGTTTATGCATTACCTTTAACTATATGTTATAATCACTCCTATTTCAGCAAAAAGAATTACGCCAAGGCAGGTGTTTTAATTGTTAAGCTTCTTGCTACGTAAGCAGATAGATACATTGCTTGAGCGAGCGTATCAGTCAAACATAGAGGGCTATAAGTCTGAAATCAGATCAGCACTCAATGACAGGCTCTCAGATGAACAGATAGAAAGCATATCGAGCAAAGCCCGAAAGCATTATATTGAAGCTGTATCAAATACAGTATCCGGCGCGATATATGCAGCGAGCGCCGATGTTATAGCGCGGTATAAATTGGCTCTTTATTCTCCAGAGATAGCTGGAGCACCGCCTGTTGACGAGCTTGATTTGAGCGCTGGCGTCGTGTATTGCCTGACTTGCTATGCAATAACCGGTAAGCCAGGCAAAACTAAGGATGCTATACGACATAATCATCTGTTTGCCTCGTATGTAGAAAAGGCTCTTTATGCGCTTAATTCCGAACAAATCTAACTCTGTAGCCCCGGCGCCATACGGTGCCGGGGCTTTTCTGTTGCGGATGGGAGCAAACTGTGCTATCCTTAACGTATCCTTTATTCCCACGGAGGGAAACATGAAAAAGCTCATACTTGAAAACAAAATCATAGCCGCAATGCTGCTCGTCGGCCTCATATGCGCCATGGCGCTGTGCTCGGCACGCGCCGCGCTTGAAGCCGATGACACCGGCGTCTCCCTCATAATGACCAAGGCCGACGTCGAAATGCTCGCCTCCGCCGCCGGGCTCACGTCCTCCGACTACGAGGCGCGGCTGCGCGAGGCCGGGCTGACAGCCGTGTTCACCCCCGGCGAGGTCTGCGACGAGCTGGGCCTCTGGATCGGCGAGCGCTACAGCGGCGAGGACGCCGTCGTCGGTATGCTCGAGGACGACGACCAGTACAGCCACGACCCCATCGAGGGCTTCGAGTACACGCC
>CALWXY010000107.1 GCA_944385595.1 uncultured Oscillospiraceae bacterium | reverse complement strand
CACCCCGCTCACGCCCGCTATACCGTAGCGGCGCATCGCCGCCTCCAGCGGCTCCGTGCTGCGGAAGTTCGACGGCTCCGCCGTATATTCGCGCACTATGAGGCCGTCTATGCTCGGTATGCGCGTCTCATAGTCGTCGTCCGCGAGGCCGTAGTTGCCGATTATGGGGTAGGTCATAACCACCGCCTGCCCGGTGTAGGACGGGTCGGAGATTATCTCCTGATAGCCCGCCATGGAGGTGTTGAAAACCACCTCGGTGGCGCGCTCGCCCCTGTCGCCGAAGGCGCAGCCGTAAAACTCCGTGCCGTCGGGCAGGACTATTTTTCTGTCGTAAGCTATCACTGTCTCTCTCCCTCCATCGCCGCCGAGATAAAGCCCAGGAACAGCGGGTGCGGCCTGTTCGGGCGGCTCTTGAACTCCGGGTGGTACTGCACGCCGACGAAAAACGGCTGCCCCGCTATCTCCACGGCCTCAACCAGACGTCCGTCCGGCGAGAGGCCGGCGAGGCGCAGCCCCGCCGACGTGAGCTTTTCGCGGTAGTCGTTGTTGAATTCGTATCTGTGGCGGTGGCGCTCGTGGATGAGCGTCTCGCCGTAGCAGCGGCTCATGTTCGTCTCCGGCTCTATGCGGCAGGGATAGCTGCCGAGGCGGAGCGTGCCGCCCTTGTCGACCTCCTCGCTCTGGCCGGGCATGAAGTCGATGACCTTGTGAGCGCAGTCCGGCGCGAACTCGCCGGAGTTTGCGTCCGGGATGCCCGCCGCGTCGCGCGCGAACTCAATCACCGCCGTCTGCATGCCGAGGCAGATGCCAAAGTAGGGAATTTTATTCTCCCTCGCGTACTTTGCCGCGAGTATCATGCCCTCTATGCCCCTGTCGCCAAAGCCGCCGGGGACTATTATGCCGTCGGCATTCTCAAGGCGGGCGGCGCAGTTCTCCTCCGTGAGGTGCTCGGAGTCGACCCAGTCTATGCTTATCCTGCCGCCGAGCGCCCAGCCCGCGTGCCGCAGCGCCTCCGCAACGGAGAGGTAGGCGTCGTGCAGGCGGACGTATTTGCCGACCAGCGCTATCTTCACCTCGCGCGAGGCGCTCTCTATGCGCCCTACCATCTCCTGCCAGCCGGCGAGATCCGGCTCCGGCGTCTCAAGCCCAAGCTCGCGGCAGACTATGCCGCTCAGCCCCGCCCGCTCAAGGAAGAGCGGCGCGGAGTAGAGCACCGGCAGCGTCAGGTTCTCGATGACGCAGTCCGGCTTCACGCCGCAGAAATCGGAGATCTTGCTGAATATGGAGCGGTCGGTTATAGGCTCGTCCGCGCGCAGGACTATGATGTCCGGCGAGATGCCGAGCCCCTGCAGCTCCTTCACCGAGTGCTGAGTCGGCTTCGACTTGTGCTCGCCGGAGGCGCGCAGGTACGGCACCAGCGTGACGTGGATGTAGAGCGCTCTCTCTCTGCCCACCTCGCGCCCGACCTGGCGTATCGCCTCCAGAAACGGCTGGCTCTCTATGTCGCCTATGGTGCCGCCCACCTCCGTGATGACGACGTCCGCGCCCGTCTTTTCGCCGACGGCGTAGATGAAGCGCTTTATCTCGTCGGTTATATGCGGTATGGTCTGGACGGTGCGGCCGAGGAATTCGCCGCGCCGCTCCCGGGATATGACGTTTGAGTACACCTTGCCGGTGGTGAGGTTCGAGAAGCGGTTCAGATCCTCGTCTATGAAGCGCTCATAGTGGCCGAGGTCGAGGTCGGTCTCCGCCCCGTCCTCGGTGACGTAGACCTCGCCGTGCTGGTAGGGGCTCATGGTGCCGGGGTCGAAGTTTATATAGGGGTCGAGCTTCTGCGCCGCGACCTTCAGGCCGCGCGCCTTGAGAAGCCTGCCGAGCGAGGCCGCCGTTATGCCCTTGCCGAGGCCCGAGACCACTCCGCCCGTGACGAATACATATCTGGTCATATCCTTACCTCCAATATACAAAAAAGACGCCCATCAGGGGATAGCTATCCCATGATGAACGTCTTTGTTCAACCCATATAGATTAAACCAAAGCGGCGCTTCTGTCAATACCCGGCGGGAAAAAAGCGCTATTCGTCCAGCTCTTTTATTATGCCCTCGGCCACGGCGCGGCGCGGCGCGCGCGTGTCCATCGAGAGCTTCTCGATATAGCGGTGCGCCTCGGCCTCGGCCATGCCGCGGCGCTCAATCAGCAGCCACTTGGCGCGGTTCACGAGGCGTATCTCCTCTATCTTCTCGTCTATCGACGCGCTCCTGTTCTCCATGCGAGCGAGCCGCTCGCGCACCGCGCACATCACGCGCAGCATCTGGCTGACGGCGCCGAGCGGCGCCGGCTTCGCGAGAGTCACGACGCCGTGCTCAGTCGCGCGCGCCGAGATCTCCTCAAACTGCTCGCGCCTCACCATCAGCAGCACGGCGGCGCCGCTGCCGTCGCAGAGGTCGCAGGCAAGGCGCACGCCCGCGTCGTCCGAGAGCGGCGAATTTATTATGACTATGTCGTAGGCCGTCTCAACCGTGCGCCGTCTGGCCTCGCCGGCGCTGCGCGCGGCCGCGACCGGCCAGTAGTCCGTCACCGGCAGGAGGGTCTTCGCCGTGTCGGTGAAGGCCTCGGCCGATGAGACTATCAGCACGCTGTATGTCCGCTCCCTGAATACCACGGCGTCACCCCCTCTCCTATGGCCTGTGCCTCAGCGCTCGGCGCGGGCGTAGGTCTCTATGATGGCGGCGGGCAGGTGGTCGCGGACGAAGCCGCTCGCCTGCGCGCAGGCCGCCGCCTCGGCGTAGGACGCCGGCAGGTGCGAGAAAGCGCGCAGCTCCTCGTCGGAGGCGGTGAAGAGGTTTATGTCCGCCGGGGCGGGCAGCTCGAGACAGTGCGATATGCCGTAGAGCCCCGCGTGGATCAGCAGCGCGAAGGCGAGGTAGGGATTCGCCGTCGGGTCGGCGGAGCGCAGCTCCGCGCGGCGGTACGGCCCCGTCGCCGCCGGGATGCGGATGAGCTGCGAGCGGTTCTCGCTCGACCAGCTGATGTAGCCCGGCGCCTTGCAGCTGCCGAGCCGCTCGAACGACGCGCGCGTCGGGTTTAAAAACAGCGTGATGTCGCGTATCTTCGCCATCATGCCCGCAATCACCTGGGGCAGCGCGTCGCCGGAGCCGCCGTGGACGGAGACGTTTATGTGCATTCCGCTGCCCGGCGCGTCGCGCAGGGGCTTCGGCGTGAAGTCGGCGCAGAGGCCGTTGCGCGCCGCCACCGCCTTGACCACCGACTGGAAGGTCACGGCGTTGTCCGCCGCGGTGAGCGGGTCGGAGTAGCGGAAGTCTATCTCGTTCTGGCTCGGCCCCTCCTCGTGGTGCGAGCTCTCCGGCTGTATACCCATGCGCTCGAGCGTGAGGCAGATCTCGCGGCGGATGTTCTCGCCGCGGTCGTCCGGCGCTATGTCCATATAGCCCGCGTGGTCGTATGGCTCGCGGGTCGGCTCGCCGCGGTCGTCGGTCTTGAAGAGGTAGAACTCCAGCTCCGAGCCGAAGTCGAAGCTGTAGCCCGCGGCCTCGCTCGCCGCGACCGCCGATTTCAGTATGGCGCGGGTGTCGGTCTCGAGCGTGCTGCCGTCGGGGCGCATGATGTCGCAGTACATGCGCACGACGCGCCCGCTCTCCGGCCGCCACGGCAGGCCCGACAGGGTCGACGGGTCTGGCCTCAGTATGAGGTCGGAGCGCACCTCGCCGCCGAAGCCCGCTATGGCCGAGGCGTCGATGGCGACGCCGTATTCAAACGCGCGCTGAAGCTCGCCCGGCATTATGGCTATGTTCTTCTGCCTGCCGAACACGTCGCAGAACGCGAGCCTTATGAACTTCACGTCCTCCTCGGCGACGTACTGCATGACCTCTTTTTCCGAATACTTCATGGCCTGACCCGCTTTCTGAATTTCAATTTGCCACATACATCTGCTTGTATGGATTGCGGCTGTCCGGGGTGACGGCGGTGAAGCCCGCCGCGCATATGTCCTCCACGCTGCCGCCGAACATGGCGCAGTAGCGGGAGACGAGCGCCTCAATCTCGCGCAGCTCCTCCTCCGAGGCCGCGCGGGCGGTGACCTGCTTCGGGAACAGGACGCGCGAGACGTCGCCCCTTATATACAGCTTGCCGCCGTGCATTCCCGTGCACGGGAAGTTGCCGACGGGCGGCTTGCCGTCCGTGTGCAGGCCGAGCACCAGTATGGTGCCGCCCGCGAGGTACTCGCCTATGAAGCTGCCCGCCCGGCCGCCTATGACCATCACCGGCAGCTTATCCTGATACGCCTTCATATGTATGCCCGCGCGGTAGCCCGCGCTGCCGCGGACGTATATCTCGCCGCCGCGCATGGCGTAGCCCGCCGCGTCGCCTATATCGCCGTGGACTATAATCGAGCCGGCGTTCATCGTGTCGCCGACGGCGTCCTGCGCGTTGCCCATGACCTCTATGGTGCCGCCGTTGAGGTAGGCCCCCAGCGCGTTGCCCGGCACTCCGCTGATCTTCACATATCTGCTGCTCATGCCCGCGCCTATGAAGCGCTGGCCGAGGCAGCTGAGTATCTCGCAGTCGCCGCCGCTGTGCCTGATGGCCTCGTTTATGGCGGCGCAGTCCATTCCGCGAGCGTCTATAATCATGATATCACACCTCCGTCGATTTTAAAAGCGCCCGCTACTCGCCGGCGTGCAAAATTCCCAGAATTTCCAGCTCGCGCTGGTGCAGGCCGACGCCGCGGAGCATCAGCCGGTTGCCGCGCAGCGCCTCTATGGAGTTGATGCCCATGCCGCCCATCATGTCCTTGATCTCGTGCTTCCAGGCGGTCATCAGCGCCGCCAGACGGCGGCTGCCCTCCTCGGGGTCGAGCCTGTCGGCCAGCTCCGGGCGTTGGGTGGCTATGCCCCAGGCGCATTTGCCGTCCTGGCAGCTGCGGCAGAGGTGGCAGCCCAGGGCCAGCAGCGCCGCCGTGCCTATATAGCAGGCGTCCGCGCCAAGGGCTATGGCCTTCACCACGTCGGCGGAGGAGCGGATGCTGCCGCTCACCACCAGCGACACGCGGTCCCTTATGCCCTCGTCGCGCAGGCGGCTGTCCACCGCCGCGAGCGCCAGCTCTATGGGTATGCCCACGTTGTCGCGTATGCGCGTCGGCGCCGCGCCGGTGCCGCCGCGGTAGCCGTCTATCGCTATGACGTCCGCGCCGCTGCGCGCTATGCCGCTCGCTATCGCCGCTATGTTGTGCACAGCCGCGACCTTCACGATGACCGGCTTTTTATACTGCGTCGCCTCCTTGAGCGAGTACACCAGCTGGCGCAGATCCTCTATCGAGTAGATATCGTGGTGCGGGGCGGGCGAGATTGCGTCCGAGCCCTCCGGAATCATGCGCGTGCGCGACACGTCGGGCCCGACCTTCGCGCCGGGCAGGTGCCCGCCTATGCCGGGCTTCGCGCCCTGGCCCATCTTGATCTCTATGGCGGCGCCGGTCTCGAGGTAGTCCTCGTGCACGCCGAAGCGGCCGGAGGCCACCTGCACTATCGTGTTCTCGCCGTAGCAGTAGAAGTCCTCGTGCAGGCCGCCCTCGCCGGTGTTGTAGTATAT
>CALWXY010000106.1 GCA_944385595.1 uncultured Oscillospiraceae bacterium | reverse complement strand
GACGTCGCCCCCGCGCAGCAGACGGATATACTCAAGCCCCGTCTCTGCGCAGGCGCTCTTCACCGTCTCCGTGACGGCGGCGGCATATGGGTGCGTCGCGTCGACGACCATGTCGAAGCCATCGCGCATCAGCTCGCGCATGGCGCTCCCGTCGAGCCTGCCGGCGTGGACGGCGACGCCCTCCGGCAGCAGCTCCGCGCCGTAATCCGTCGCGACGGAGACGAGCGCGTCCATCCCCTCGTCGCGCATCCACTCGGCGAGGGCGCGGCCCTCGCTGGTGCCGCCGAAGATAAGCGCCCTCAAGTCACTCACCCCGCTGCATATAGCCGCGCGGCGTGACCATCTTGCCGTCTATCACCGTCGTCTGGCTGTTGCCGACGAACACCGTCGTGAACATGTCGACGTCGGTGCTGTCGCGCAGCTCGCTGAGCGGCAGTATGCGGCTCTGCTCCCCGTCGCGCCCTATGTTCTTCACATAGGCGCAGACGGTGTCGCCGCTCTTGTGGCGCAGCAGTATATCGCAGGCCCTCATCAGGTAGTCCGCCCTGCCGCGGCTGCGCGGGTTATACAGGCAGATGACGAAGTCGGCCTCCGCCGCGCACTCGAGGCGCTTTTCTATCTTCTCCCACGGCGTCATGAGGTCGGAGAGCGAGATAACCGCGAAGTCGTGCGTCAGCGGCGCGCCGAGGACGGCGGCTCCGCCGCAGGCCGCGGTTATGCCGGGCACGACCTCTATCTCCACCGGCGGGAACTCCTTCGACACCTCGTAGATAAGCCCCGCCATGCCGTAGACGCCCGAGTCGCCCGAGCACACGACGGCGACGTTTTTGCCCTCCGACGCCGCCTGTACCGCCATGCGGCAGCGGTCTACCTCCTTTTTCATGCCTGTCGAGCGCATCTCCTTCTCCGGGAACGCGCCGCGGATGAGGTCTATATACGCCGTGTAGCCTATGACCACATCGGCCTCCTCTATCGCCCTGTAGGCTCTGCCGGTCATGTCCTCGCCCGCTCCGGGGCCGAGTCCCACCACTGTAAGCTTCATATTTTCTCCTCTTCCATCAAAAACTGAGCTCTATATCGCCCATCGCCGCCGCGGCGGTCACGCCGCCGAGCGCCGTTTTTTTTATAATCAGTCTTCCTCCGCCGAGCGCCGCCGCCCGCTCGCAGACGTTGTCCGCGCCGGTGGTCTTTAGAACGAAGTCCGAGCGCTCAAAGTCGCCCTCGGCAGCCATCAGCTCCTGAGCCGTATAGGTTTTCAGCTCAAGCCCGAGGCTCTCGGCAAATTTCAGCAGCCCCGCCTCGTCCTTTTTGAGGTCTATGCTGCGTATCTCCGTCACCGAGCGGATATCTATGCCCGCCCCGGCGAGGGCTGCACGCACCGCGCGGTCTATATCCTCAAATGCCGTGCCGCGGCGGCAGCCCAGGCCGAGCGAGACGCACTTCGGTATCAGCCGCAGAGCGTTTTGCGGCTCGGTTTTATGCGTTATGTAAACCTTTTGCCCCCCGCTCTCCGACACGCCGCGCGGCGGCTGACCCGTTATGGGCCATTCGCTCACGAGCCGAACCTCCTCGCCCTCGAGCAGTCTGGCGGAGGTCTCTTTGGCGAGGGCGCGGTCGGATATCGCGAGGCCGTTTTTCTCCGCCCAGACGTCGACGGCGAAGAGGCCGTTCACGTCTGTCGCGGTGCTGACGGCGGCGACTCCGCCGGTGAGGCGCGCTATGCGCTCGGCCAGCTCGTTCGCGCCGCCGACGTGCCCGGACAGCAGCGGCAGAGCGAAGCGCCCCGCCTCGTCGACGGAGACGACAGCCGGGTCGGTGAACTTGTCTTTCACATGCGGCGCTATGGCGCGCACGGCTATGCCCGCCGCGCCGACGAATATGAGCGCGTCCGCGCTCTGCCAGACGCTCTCCGTCCACCCGGCGAGGCTCTCGAAGCCCTCAGCCGCACAGCTCTCCGCTATGCGCTGCGGCGCGCACAGCGGCGCGTCCAGCTCACTTGCGATTTTCGCGCCCAGCTGCGCGCCGCGCCGCGTGAATGCGGCGACGAAGGCTCTCAACTCTTCTTCCCCTCGCGGTAGCCGTGGGTGAACTCCGGGTCGTAGAGCTTGCTGCGCTCGTACTCGTCGCCCAAAAAGCCGCCGATGGTGATGAGCGCCGTCTTGGTGACCTTGTTATCCCGCGCTGTCTGCGCGAGGGTGCCGACAGTGCAGCGGTAGACGCGCTGCTCCGGCCAGGTGGCCTTGTAGACTATGGCCGCGGGGGTGTCCTTCGTATAGACGCCGCCCGCGAGCAGCTCGCGCTCGACTTCCTCAAGCAGTCCTGTGGAGAGGAACAGCACCATCGTGCAGCCGTGGGTGGCCATTTTGTGCAGAGCCTCGCCCTCCGGCACGGGGGTGCGCCCCGCCATGCGCGTGATGATGACCGACTGGCTCACATCCGGCAGAGTGTACTCCGCGCAGAGCGCCGCCGCCGCGCCCGAAAACGCCGAGACGCCGGGGGTCACGTCGTAGTCTATGCCGAGCTTGTCCAGCTCGTCCATCTGCTCGCGGATCGCGCCGTAGAGGCTGGGGTCGCCGGTGTGCAGGCGCACGGTCATCTTGCCCGCGCGCTCATTCTCCGCCATGACGGCGACGACCTCCTCCATAGTCATGGAGGCGCTGTCGTACACCGCGCAGCCGTCCTTCTTATAGTCCAGCAGGGCCGGGTTCACGAGGCTCCCGGCGTAGATGATGCAGTCCGCCTCGCCGAGCAGCTTCGCGCCGCGCACGGTCACGAGGTCGGCGGCTCCGGGGCCGGCGCCGATGAAATGTATCATTTTTCTTCCTCCGTTATCTCGAAACTGTGTATCCTGAGCAGCTCGTCCGCGCCGGGCGTTTTGCCCAGCACTCCGAGTTTATTTGTGAAAAACAGCGCCTCGATTCGCATATCGCCCGCCCGGCGGCGCAGGTTCTCGCCGAGGGAGGCGGCTATCGAGGCCATGACCGGGCGCAGCAGGCCGCTCTCCGCGAGGATATCGGCGGCGGCGTCGGTGGTCGGGGCGTCGAAAATCCTTTTCGCCGTCGCGGTATCGGCTCCGCAGATGGCGGCGTGGGCGCAGAGCGTCTCGCGCCGGGCGTCGCACACGCGCGAGTGCGTGTTCATCGCCCCGGCGGCGACCTTCACGAGCTTGCCGAGGTGGCCGACGAGCAGCAGGCTCTCGAAGCCCTCGGAGGCCGCGCAGTCTATCGCCTCGCCCAGGTAGTTGCTGCACAGCGCCCGCGCGCGGTTTGAAAGGCGCAGCACCTTGCGCGAGAAATCCTCGCCGTAGTTGCCGGGCGTGAGCAGCAGGTGCTCGGCTCCGGAGGCGCGCACCGCGCGTATCTCCAGCCGCACCGACTCTATCAGCGCGTCCTCGCTCATGGGGCGGACTATGCCGCTGGTGCCGAGTATGCTTATGCCGCCGGTTATGCCGAGCCGGGGGTTGAAGGTCCGCGCGGCGAGCTTTTCGCCCTCCGGCACGGATATCACCGCGCGCAGCCCGCGCTCGCCGCGCAGCAGCGGCTCGAGCGCCGCGCAGATCATCGAGCGCGGCACGGAGTTTATGGCAGCCGCGCCCACCGGCTGATCCAGCCCCGGCTTCGTGACTCTGCCCACGCCCTCGCCGCCGTCTATCTCGACGCCGGGGCGGTCTGTGAGCGAGACCTTTGCAAAAATGAGCGTACCGTCGGTGATGTCGGGGTCGTCGCCGCCGTCCTTGCGGACGGCGCAGCTCGCCCAGCCGGGCCCTGCGGTCTGCTCCTCCAAATCGGCGGTGACGTCTATGCCCGCGGGCGTCGCGATGGTGACGGCGCCGTCCCAGCGCCCGGTGAGCAGTCTGCGCGCCGCGCCGAGCGAGGCCGCCGCCGCGCAGGTGCCGGTGGTGTAGCCGCAGCGCAGCTTTTCGCGGCCGACGGTGATATATCGCTCGAGCTTCGCCATTTTGTAGCCTCCCGGAAATGAAAAACGCCCTCTCCAAATGAAGAGGGCGTATGCATCACGTTGACGCCAGCCTCCCCACCTAGGAGCACTGCCGAAATTTCGCACCGGGTCATCTGACTTCCGCGCGAGCGCGGTCACAGTAGAGGTAAGACTGCGCCGGATTTGCACCGGGCTTCCCCCGAAGGGCCGAGGCCCTCGAATGCGAAAACTCTTATATTATGGGATTATACCAGATTTACCGTCCCCTGTAAAGCGATATTTGCCCCTCCGAACCTCGTGGATATGCTTAAAAAAACGGGCGAAACACTGTCGAAACGACAGTGCTTCGCCCGGATATCATTGTACGCTCATACAATGCTCATTTGAGCACGACGCGCTGGTACTTTTTCTTGCCGCGGCGGATGACTATGCCGTCGCCGGTGAGCTCCTGCGCGGTGAAGGTCTTGCCAAACTCCGTGACCTTCTCGCCCGCGGCCTCGACGCCGCCCTGCTGCACATTGCGGCGCGCCTCGCCCTTCGAGGGGCAGAGCCCGGTTTTGACGAGCAGCGTGAGTATATCCACGGCGCCGTCGGTGAGGTCGGCCTCGGTCAGCTCGGTAGTGGGCATGTCGGCGCTGTCAGCCCCGCCGCCGAAGAGCGCTCTCGCGCTCTCGCGCGCTTTCTCGGCCTCCGCCTCGCCGTGGACGAGCTTGGTCAGCTCGTAGGCCAGGATCTCCTTCGCGGTATTGAGCTGGCTGCCCTCCCACTTGTCCATCTCGTCTATCTCCTCGAGCGGCAGGAAGGTCAGCATACGGATGCACTTGAGCACGTCCGCGTCGCCCACGTTGCGCCAGTACTGGTAGAAGTCGTAGGGTGAGGTCTTCTCCGGGTCGAGCCACACGGCGCCGGACGAGGTCTTGCCCATCTTCTTGCCCTCGCTGTTGAGCAGCAGCGTGATGGTCATGGCATGGGCGTCCTTGCCGAGCTTGCGCCTGATAAGCTCCGTGCCGCCGAGCATATTCGACCACTGGTCGTTGCCGCCGAACTGCATGTTGCAGCCGTAGTGCTGGAAGAGGTAGTAGAAGTCGTAGCTCTGCATAATCATGTAGTTGAACTCAAGGAAGCTGAGTCCCTTCTCCATGCGCTGCTTGTAGCACTCGGCTCTCAGCATGTTGTTCACGGAGAAGCATGCGCCCACCTCGCGCAGCAGCTCGACGTAGTTGAGCTTCATCAGCCAGTCGGCGTTATTGACCATAAGAGCCTTGCCCTCGCCGAACTCGATGAAGCGCTCCATCTGCTTTTTGAAGCAGTCGCAGTTGTGCTGGATGGTCTCCGGCGTAAGCATCTGGCGCATGTCGCTGCGGCCCGAGGGGTCGCCCACCATGCCGGTGCCGCCGCCTATGAGCGCTATCGGGCGGTTGCCCGCCATCTGGAGCCGCTTCATCAGGCACAGGGCCATGAAATGGCCGACGTGAAGGGAGTCCGCCGTCGGGTCGAAGCCTATATAGAAGGTCGCCTTGCCGTTATTCACAAGCTCCTTTATCTGCTCCTCGTCGGTGACCTGGGCTATGAGGCCGCGGGCCACAAGTTCGTCGTAAACAGTCATCGTCATATCTCCTTAAATTAATATTTAACAATAAAAAACGCCCTCCGCTCCAAAAGGAGCAGAGGGCGTGACAACACGCGGTACCACCTCTGTTCGCAGCGCTGAGCGCTGCCTCAGGGGAAAACTTCCCGGCGCTGTAACGGGCGCTCCCGTCGTCCCCTACTCACAGTTTCAGGGCGCGGCTCCGGAATGTATTCACGCGCACTGTGCGCCGGCTCGCACCCACCGCCGGCTCTCTTGGGCTCCAAAAACGCGCTACTCTTTTCCATCTCAGCATTTATCGGGTGAATCATACCACACCCCGCCGCTTTTGTCAATCGGCGGCCTGCTCCGCCATCATCTGCTCGAGCAGCTCCGCGCAGTCGCGGACGTAATCGATGCAATAGCGGTAGCGCTTTTCCTCGCCCGCCGTGCGCTCAAGCAGCTGCGTGCAGGTGAGCGTGCCGTATTTCTCCTTAAACCTCGCGCAGAAGTCCTTTGCGAGGTTGGCTATGCGGTATTTCGCGTCCTTATCGGAGCTGTCGGTGAACGGATACACCGCCCCCAGCACCAGCGCCGCGCCGGACACCGCGCCGCAGACCTCGCCCGCGCGGACTCCGCCGCCGAGCCCGGCGGCTATGCGCAGCGCGTCGCTCTCGCTGACGCCCGTTATGTCCGAAAACGCGGCGAACACGCTCTGCGCGCAGTTGTAGCCGCCTCTGTTCAGCTCCATTGCCCTCTCGACATGGTTCATCTCATTTCCCTCTCTCTTTGAAAGCCGCGGCGGCATCGAGCTGCTCGGCGGCGCTTTTCAGCGTAGTCTCGGTCACGACGTCGCCGCCGGTGAGGCGCGCTATCTCGGCGAGGCGTCCGTCCCTGCCGAGGCTCTCCACCGCGGTCTCCGTACCCGCGCCGCTGTCGCTTTTGAGTATGCGGTAGTGGCTGTCGGCCATGGCGGCTATCTGCGGCAGGTGCGTCACGCAGAGCACCTGGCGGCCGTTTGCGAGGCGCGACAGCTTCTCGCCCACGCGCTGCGCCGCTATGCCGGAGACGCCGGTGTCTATCTCGTCGAACACCATGGTGTCGACGCTGTCGCTCTCGGCGAGCACGCTCTTCATGGCGAGCATGATGCGGCTAAGCTCGCCGCCCGAGGCTATGCGCGATATGCGCCCCAGCTCCATGCCGGAGTTTGCCGACATGAGGAAGCGCACTTCTTCGCAGCCGTGCGAGTCGAAGCCCGGCTCGCCGCCGAGAGGCTTCAGCTCAACCTTAAAGCGAGCCGAGGGCATACTCAGCTCGCGCAGCTCGGCCTCGATGCGCTGTTCCAGCCGTCTCGCGGCCTCCTCCCTCGCCTGCGTGAGCGCCCTGCCCGCTCGGAGCGCGTCCTTTTCCTCGCTCTCGAGGCAGCGGCGCAGCTTTGCGAGCATGTCGATCGAGTATTCGAGCGTGTCGAGCTTCGCGCTGCACTCGTCGAGATAGGCGATAAGCCCCGCCTCATCGCGCGAATATTTCTTCATCAGGCGGCGCAGCAGCGCGAGGCGCTCCTCCAGCCTGTCGTACTCATCGGGCGAGAAGTCGAGGCTGTTGCGCAGGTCGCGCACGGTCTCCGCCGCGTCCTCTATGAGCGCTCTCGCGCTGCGGAGATTCTCCACCGCCGGGGCCAGCTCCGGCGCGAAGGCCGCGGCGCGTCCGGCGTAGGCCTCGCCCGCCCCGCAGAGCGCGGAGGCGCTCTCGTCCCCGCCGTAGAGGGCCTCGTAGGCCCCCTCGAGGTACTCGGTCAGCTTCTCGGAGTTGTGCATCAGGTCGCGCCGGGCGGAGAGCTCGTCGTACTCGCCCTCGCGCAGCTCCGCGCGAGAGAGCTCCGCTATCTCAGCCGTGAGCCGCTCGGTGAGCCGCTCCTTCTCGGAGTCGGAGATCTCGAGCGACTTTATCTCAGCCGCCGTGGCCTTCCACTTTTGGTAGGCCGCGGCGAAATCTGAAAGCGCGCCGGGGTAGGCGCCGTAGCCGTCGAGAAAATCGCGGTGGCGCGTCTCGTCCATGAGCCTGCGCCCGTCGTTCTGGCCGTGGACGTCGACCAGCAGCGAGCCGAGCTCGCGCAGCTGCGCGGCGGACACCGGCTCGCCGTTTATGCGGCAGCTCGCTCTCCCGTCCGGCGCTATGCGGCGCTTTATAATAAGCTCGTCCTCGACCTCAAGCTCGCTCTCTCGCAGCCAGCTCTCCGCCGCCGCGCTCAGAGTGAAGACGCCCGTGACCGAGGCGCTGCTGCTCCCCGTGCGGACCAGCTCGCGGCTCACTCTGCCGCCGAGGATCGCGCCAAGCGAATCTATGACTATGGATTTGCCCGCGCCCGTCTCTCCGGTGAGGACGTTCAGCCCCGAGCCGAAGCAGATATCCGCCCGGCGGATGACGGCCACGTTTTCAATGTGGAGTTCCGTAAGCATAAGGACAAGCCCCCAGTCGTCACAGCATTTCCTCTATCTCGCGGCACAGCCGCTCCGCCGACTCGTTGTCCCGCATGGCGAGGAAGGCCGTGTCGTCGCCCGCGAGGGTGCCCACGAGGTCGTGGATGTTCATGCCGTCGAGCGTGGAGCAGGCCGCGTTGGCAAGCCCCGGCAGGGTCTTTATGACTATGATGTTCTGCGCCACGGCGTAGCTCGTGACGCTCTCGCGGAAAATCTTCCGCAGGCGCTGGTCGTAGTCGACCATATCGTCGCGCCCGACGGCGACATAGCGGTAGCGCCCGCCGGGCGACAGCTCCTTCACCAGGCGCAGCTCCTTGATGTCGCGCGACACCGTGGCCTGAGTGCTCTTCACTCCGTGCTCGCGCAGCGCCTCCATCAGCTGGTGCTGGGTCTCGATGTCCTGGCCGGAGATGATCTCAAGTATCTTGTTCTGACGTGATGTTTTCATGTCCTCTCTCCCAGTTTTTCAAATGCAATATCGTAAAAGCTCTTCTCGCCGACGTGGGCGAGCACTGTCTTGTACACGGATTTGCGGACGGCTATCTCGTCGCCGTCGCGCAGGCTCATGGGCGTGCCGCCGTCCAGCGAGAGGACGGCGTCCTTCTCCGTGAGGTTGCCGATCTTCACTCTCACGCTGCCGTCCGGCGCGAGCACGAATGCGCGTATCGCGAGAGCGTGGGCGCAGATCGGTGTGAGTATGAAGTTCTCAGCCGTCGGCTCGACCAGCGGGCCGCCCGCCGACATGGAGTAGGCCGTCGAGCCTGTGGGCGTCGCGACTATGAGGCCGTCGCCGGAGAACTTGGTTATCGTGCGCCCGTCGCGCAGGGCCTCCAGCTTTATCGTGTGGACGACGCCGGTGATCACGGCGTCGTTCAGCGCGGTGCCGCTGTAGACCGCCGTGCCGCCGCGCAGCAGCTGCACGTCGAGCATCATTCTTGGGCTAGGCTCGTAGCGCCCGGCGGCGGCGGCGGCCAGCTGCTCGAGGTCGCCCTCCTCCAGCTCGGCCATGAAGCCCATATTGCCCATGTTGACGCCCAGCACCGGCACGCCCGCCGGGGCCGCCGTCTGCGCGGTGCGGAGTATGGTGCCGTCGCCCCCGAAGGAGACCACCAGGCTCGCGCCGCGCACCGCCGTCTCTATGGGGACGGTGACGACGCTCTCCGGTATCTGCACGCGGTTCACCGCCTTGAACACCGGGCTTATCTCAGTTGCAAAGCCCCGCGCCTCCAGCAGCTCGCGCGCCTTGAGCGTCGCTCTCAGACCCGTATCCCGGAAAGGGTTCGGGCACAAAGCCACTTTCTTTCTATCCATCGCTTACCTCCGGCGCTATTTCTCAAGCTCGGCGTGCGAGGCCGCGGCCACTTCCTCCGGCGACGGCAGCTTGCACTCGTATTTGCCCTTCTTGAGGTGCGCTATATACTCTATATTCCCCTCCGGCCCGCGTATGGGCGAGTAGTCCAGCCCGAGCACGGAGTAGCCCGCCCCGGCGGCGTAATCCAGGAAGTTTTTCAGCACCTCGACGTGCACCGCGACGTCGCGGACGACGCCTTTTTTGCCGACTTTTTCCCTGCCCGCCTCAAACTGCGGCTTCACGAGGCAGAGCACGTCGCCGTCGGGCTTCAGCAAATCGTACACCGGCGGCAGCACCAGCTTCAGCGATATGAA
>CALWXY010000105.1 GCA_944385595.1 uncultured Oscillospiraceae bacterium | reverse complement strand
ATCATCATGAGGACGTTGAAATCGATGTTCTCAATGATCATGTCCACGGGTAGGATACCGATGACGATGAACAGCGCGGCTGAGATGAGCGCCACGATGGCGCGGCGGTCCGGCATGGCCAACAGGCAGATGTAGGTCAATGCGAACAGGATGATTGCGGGTAGCATTACAAGCACTCCTTCATTATTTCGGCTGCCGGAGAGCAAAATCAAAAGACCTGTATACAGCGGGGGAAAGCTGTACACAGGTCTCACTCATTAAGGGCAAACCAGACGGCGTGAGCCGACACGATGTTGGTTTGACCCGCCTTTCCGGCGGAATTACTCCCCTGGCAACTTATCTGAAAAAAGAGTAGCATAGCGCCGGGTTGAAGTCAATACGGTAAAGATAATTTTACGGAGCTCACCTTATCTCACCGGCGGCCATGAGGTCGGCGAGCTTGTAGAGCAGGAGCAGTCTCAGCCGCTGGCCGGGGTCGTCGAGGTCGAGCGAGAAGATGTCGCAGATACGGCCTATGTGGTAGATGACGTTGTTGCGGTGCATGTGCAGGAGGTTTGCGGTTTTGGTGAACTGCCTGTCGAAGCTGAGGAAGATGAACAGAATACGGTAGTAATCCGTCTTGTGCTCGGAGTCGTATCTGCGGATGTCGTCGAGTATGCCGAGGTCGCGCTGCTGAGCCATGAGCAGCATGTAGACCTGATAGTCAGAGAATCGGAAGACCCGGCGCTGCTTTTCATCGCCGTCGAGCATCATGTCAGAGCGCTCGGCTGTGGAGAGACGGCGGCCGATCTCAAGCGAGTCGTGCGCCTGCAGATAGGAGGCGCGGAGCTGCTCGAGCCCGGTGAAGCTCTCGCTGACTCCGGCGTAGGCGCGGTTGACCTGCAGGTACTCGCTGAGCGTGTCGAAAAAGGCGGCGTTTTTCTCCGGCTTGGAGCTTTTTTTCGGGAACATGAGCAGGTTTTTGCTCTGAATCATGACCTTGACGTTCGGGAACAGCGTGCCGAGGTTCTGCATGGCGTGCTCGAGGTAGAGCACGGTGCTGCTCTCGTGCGAGACGATGACGGTGTAGTGCTCGGCGACGAAGGCGGGCGGGTAGACGAGGCTGCGCTCGATGATGTCGCGCTGCGAGCTGATGCGGCCCTCTATGATGTCGACTAGGAAGTAGTCGAACTGGCTGCGGAGGTATTCACTGGATGAGGTGGTGGGCTGGAGGTAATCGCGGAGCTTGTCGACGAAGTACTCGTAGAGCTGCATTATGCCGGCGCTCATGGGCGTGTTGCTGCACAGCATGAGCACGATGAAGCCGGTGGCGCCGTCCTGCTTTATGGCGGTGATGGTGCTGTCGAAGCAGTTGAGGTCGTCGGCGGGGAAGACGTGGGTCTTGCCGTCGAGGGTTTCGGGGTCGAGGTAGCCGCGCTCACGCAGCTTGCGGTAGCTGTCGTTCGTGAGGTAGCCGAGGCCAAGCAGCTCCCAGAAGACACCGGAGTTGGGCTCGAAATCCCAGGTGGCGGCGATGGTCTTGAAAGCGCCGGTCATGACGGCTATGGGGTTGCCGAAGACTCTGCCGCTGATGTCGAGCAGGCGCTGCACGCCCTCGCGGCGGCTTATGGACAGCTCCACCTCGTGCACCCAGGTGCGGACGAGGTTCTGAGTGCCGAGCAGCTCGTTGAAGACGGCCGAGAGCGGCATTTCCGTGTGCAGCACGACGCAGTTGTCGAGCGGGAGTTCGGTTTTGCAGTCCGGCGGGCAGACGTAGACCACCGGCGGGTGGCCCTGCGGGAGGACGACGGGGTCGGGCGTCGAGAAATATAAAAATCCGGGGTCGAGCCTGTGGTTGTCCGGCATGAGCTTGATGCCGTTGATCCAGCTGTTCCTGTCGGCCAGGTGCACCTCGGGGTTGAGATATGCCATATAGTCGAGAAGTATCTCCACTGGGATGTTCAAGGCGTATCACTCCGCTCATTATGATATGCTACAATGATATCACAATCTCTTGTAGATTACCACAATGATAGCCTCCACAATTCCTACAAAAATAAAGGCGAAGCTTTGTAAGCTTCGCCTTTAACAGGTCATTGTATGTTGTTATAAACTTACGCCTCGGGCTTGTCCTTGTCGTCGCTCTCCTCGACGGACTCCTCGGCGGGGGCGAAATCCTCCTCCGAGCAGCAGCCGCAGCAGCCGGCGCAGGCGTCGTCCTCGTCCTCGTCGTCGGGGACGTGCTCGAACTCGACGGTTATGCTGCCGTCGACATCGGAGCGGGACTTGAGCTCGCTGATCTCGGCCTCTTTGGCGGCGATGTTCTCCTGGGCGAGGCTGACCTCGTCGCAGAGCTGGATGAACATGCTCTCCGGGTCGTCCTTATGGGTCTCGTAGTAGAGACGGCCAATCTCGGAATAGGCCTTGCGGATGACCTCTTTCTCGCTGCTGATCTCAAAGGTGAGCTTGGCGATGCGGCTGACGTCCTTGGCCTTGTCGGTGGCCTTGTCGGCGAATTCCTTGGTGGTGTCCGCGGCCTTGTTGAGGGAGTCCATGACTTTATTTTTGATATTATTGAAATCGAACATGAGTGCTGCCTCCTTATAAGAGCTTCTTTGTGGTTATTTTAACTCTTTATACCGTATTTGTCTACAGCGCTGGAAAAATTTTTACTTTTCGGCGCGGTTTTTGTACAGCGCGTCGCCCCCGTGGTATTTGCGGGAGAAGTACCATATGGCGCCCAGCGCGGCGAGGCACGACAGCCCCGCGAGCAGCTGCGAGACGCGGATGGCGGTGCCGGGTATGTAGAGGCTGTCGGTTCTCAGCCCCTCTATGAGCATGCGGCCAAAGCCGTACCAGGCGACATACATGAGGAAGAACTGCCCGTCGAAGCGGCGCTCGAACTTTTTGGAGAAGAAGTGCAGCAGCAGAAAGCCGAGCAGATTCCAGAGCGACTCGTAGAGGAAGGTGGGGTGGTAGTAGGTGGTGACGCCGGTGGCGGGGTCTGTGAGGCCCATGCGGCAGAAGATGTCCGTCTCGCCGCCGTGGGCCTCGCGGTTTATGAAGTTGCCCCAGCGGCCGACGCACTGGCCTATCAGCAGGCCGAAGCCGCCGAGGTCGAGCATGGCGAAGGGGGAGAAGCGGCGGTATCTCGCGACTATGAAGAGGCCGATCACCGCGCCGATGATGCCGCCGTAGATGGCGAGGCCGCCGTCGCGTATGCGGAATATGCCCATCAGGTCGCCGCTGTACAAATCAAAGTAGAATATGACGTAGTAGAGCCTCGCGCCGATGATGGCGAGCGGCGTCGCGACGATGAGCATGTCGAGGACGTTGTCCTTGGTGAGGCCGAACTCATCGGTGCGGCGCATGCAGTAGAGCACGGCGAGCACGAAGCCCGTGGCGATGATGACCCCGTACCAGTAGATAGAGAATCCGAAGATGTCGAAGTGGTTGGGGGGATCGACGGCAAAGTCCTCGCCGAACATGGGGAAGCTGATGATGGGTTTCATTGTGAAGCGGGGTCCTTTCAGTTATTCGCGGAGTTTTTAGGCTCGACGACGGAGAGGACGAGCTTTTCCGGCGCGAGGGCGGCCTTAGCGAAGGCGACGACCTCGTCGAAGCCGACGTCGTTCACGAGCGCGAAGTAGTCTGGCAGTGAGAAGCCGGAGAAGCGGCACTGGGCGAGGGAGACGCAGGTGCCCTCAAATGAGTCGAGGGCGCGGAGCAGCGAGCCGTAGTAGGAGCGGCGGTGGCGCTCAAAGACGGCAGGATCCATGCGCTCAAACTCGGCGACGGCGCGCTCGAGCCGCGCGAGCACCTGCTCGGGCTTTGCGCTCTCGCCGCCGGCTATGAACGAGGCGCTGCCGGCTGCGTAGTCGATGTCGGCGGCGAAATCCTGCTTGAGCAGTCCGGCGGAGTAGAGGTCGGTGTAGAACTCGGAGGAGCGGCCGGTGAGGCAGCGCAGCGCGAGGGAGGACACCGCCGTCTGCCGCGCCCTGGCATCTCCGGCGGGGGCCGGCTCAAGCCGCGCGGCTATGATGAACTGCGGCGCGGAGACCTCCATCTGCACGGAGACGAAGCGCTTCGCGGGAAAATCGCTCTCCGGCTCGCCGTAGTCGCGCTCCGGGCGCTCGCCGGGCTCGGCGGGCAGCACCTCGCGGGCGATGGCGGCGACGCGCTCGGGGTCGACGTCGCCGACGACGGCGAGCGTCATGTTCGAGGGGCTGTAGAACACCTTGTGGCAGGCGTAGAGCGTGTCGGCGCTGATCTCGGCAATGCTCTCGACGCTGCCGGCCACGGAGTCGCGCACGGGATTGTGCTCGTAGATGCACTTCATGGCGTTGTTGTAGACGACGAAGTCGGGATTATCCTCAATCATGCGGATTTCCTGGCCGATGATGCCCTGTTCCTTCTGGACGCTCTCGGCGGTGAAGTACGGCACGGAGACGAAGCTGAGCAGAGTGCGGAGGTTTTCCTCAAAGCCCTGGGTGCTCTCGAAGTAGTAGGCGGTCATGCACGATGAGGTGAAGGCGTTGGGGTCGGCGCCGTTTGCGGAGAGCACGGCGAGAGCGTTGCCGCCGTCGGGCGTGTCGAACATTTTGTGCTCGAGGAAGTGGGCGACGCCCGCGGGCGTGTCGCGCCACTCGCCGCCAATGCGGAAGCGCCTGTCGGCCCCGCCGTAGTCGGTGGCGAACA
>CALWXY010000104.1 GCA_944385595.1 uncultured Oscillospiraceae bacterium | reverse complement strand
CGGCGCCGTGTCGGCAACGCGGAAACTCGGATACGCGCCAAAAAAGTTTCTTTTTGGAAGTGCGAAACCCTTTTTCTTTTCAAAGAAAAATGGTTTCGCTATCTCGCCCTCATATCAGCAGCGACAGCGCCGAGTAGTTGAGGCCGAGATGCAAAAATATCCCGGTCCAAATGCTCCCGCTGCGCTCGTAGCACCAGGCGAGGACAAAGCCGACGGGGATGTAGTCGACCATGTAGAGCAGCGCCGCCGCGCCGTCGCCCCAGACGGCGTATTGCCAGACGTGCAGCAGCGCAAACAGCAGCGTCGACCCCGCGTAGCCCGCGAGCGCGCCGAAGCGGCGCAGCTGCGCGTAGACGACGCCGCGAAACAGCACCTCCTCGACCACCGGGCCGAGGAACACCGACATCGCGAGCACCTTCATGGTGTCGTCCATCGCCATGCCGACTATGGCCTCGTTGTTGGGGTTCTCCCACTCGACGCCGCCGAACATGAGCAGCAGCGCCATGACGAGGGCGTAGCCCGCGAAGATGTAGATGAAATAGCCCTGGATCGCGGTGATGACCGAGAAGAGCTTGCGGTCGAGCAGGGTGTCGAACTCGCGGCGGAGGTAGCGAAGGCCGAGCAGCAGCACGACGGCAAAGCTCACCAGCAGGTAGACGACGTTGTATTGCAGCTGCGTGAATGCGCCGGGGCAGCGCTCGGAGTGCCAGTTCACCAGCAGCGGAAAGACTATGCAGTATATGGGTATGTAGACGCCGAGCAGCGCGGTCTCGCGCGGGGTCATTGTGTTTTGGAAAAGCGTATTTCTCACAGGCAGTCCGAGGCCTCCTTCTTGAGCTGATAGAGGGCGTTTATGGCCTCTATGGGCGTCATCGCGTCGGGCTGCAGGTCGCGCAGGCGCTTTAGCAGCTCGCGCCCGGAGTCGCTCACCGGCGCGGCGGCTCTCAGAGCCGCGGCGCATGGCGCGCTTCTCTCCGGCGCGCCGCTCTCCAGCTCGCCGAGGCAGAGCCTCGCGCGCTCTATGACGGAGTCCGGCACACCGGCGAGCTTTGCGACCTCGATGGCGTAGCTGTCGTCCGCCGCGCCGGGCACGATCTTGCGGAGGAACACCAGCTCGTCGCCCTGCTTGCGCGCGCTGATATTAAAGTTGCGCACGCCGGGGAGCGTGTTCTCCAGCGCGCTCAGCTCGTGGTAGTGGGTGGCGAACATGGTCTTCGCGCCGAGCTTCGACTCGTCGCCGCAGTGCTCGAGCACCGCGCGGGCTATGGCCATGCCGTCGTAGGTGGAGGTGCCGCGGCCGATCTCGTCGAGGATGAGCAGGCTGTTTTTGGTCGCGGCGGCGAGCATGTCGGCCACCTCGCGCATCTCGACCATGAAGGTGCTCTTGCCGCCGGCGAGGTCGTCGCTCGCGCCAATGCGGGTGAACACCCGGTCGACGACGCCTATGTGCGCCCTCGCCGCCGGGACGAAGGAGCCCATCTGCGCCATGAGGACAATGAGCGCCGTCTGGCGCATGTAGGTGCTCTTACCGGCCATGTTGGGGCCGGTGATGATGGCGACGCGGTCCTCGGAGCTGAGGTGCGTGTCGTTCGGGACGAAGCGGCTGCCGGTGAGCTTCTGCTCGACGACGGGGTGCCGCCCGCCCTCTATGTCGATGGCGCCGCTCTCGTCGACCACCGGCTCGCAGTAGCCGAAGCGGACGGCGTTCTCCGCGAAGGCGCAGAGCGCGTCGAGCGTGGCGAGCTGCTCGGCGATGGCGTTTATCCAGTCGGCGTTTTCGGCGACGTAGTCGCGCACGGAGCGGAACATCTCGGACTCAATAAGCTCTATGCGCTCCCTGGCGGTGAGTATGTCGCTCTCGAGCTGCTTGAGCTCCTCGGTGACGTAGCGCTCGGAGGAGACGAGGGTCTGGCGGCGGATGAAATCATCCGGCAGGGAGGCGGGGTCGGCGCTGCGGGGGACGTCCATATAGTAGCCGAAGACCTTGTTGTAGCCGACGCGCAGCTTTTTTATGCCGGTGCGCTCGCGCTCGCGCGCCTCAAGCTCGGCGAGCAGCAGCGAGCTGTTTTCGCTCAGGTCGCGCAGGCGGTCAAGCTCCGGGTTCACGCCGGGGCGGATGACCTTGCCGTCCGCGAGGTTGCCGGGGGCGCTCTCGCTGATGACGTCGAGTATGCGGCGGAAGATGGGCTCCGGCGTCTCGATGCCGCGCAGCTCGGCGAGCAGGCGGGAGTTAAACGGCCCCGTCAGCTCCTGCAGGCGCGGCACGGCGGCGAGGTAGGCGCCGAGCGAGTGCAGCTCCTTGGGCTGGGCGGTTTTGAATACGGCGCGGGCGGTTATGCGCTGCATGTCGCCGACGCGGGCGAGCGCGGAGCGCAGCTCGGCGCGGCGGACGTTGTCGCCCGAGAGCTCGCGGACGCACTCCAGCCGCTCGCGGATCATGTCGGCGGAGGTGAGCGGGGCGGTGACCCAGGAGCGCAGGCGGCGCCTGCCCATGGGGGTGACGGCGCTGTCCATGACGGAGAGCAGGCTGCCCTCGGTGTCGCCGCGGAGCGTCTCAGTCAGCTCGAGCGTGCGCTGGGCGGTGTAGTCGAGCTCCATGAAGCGGCCGTCGGTGCAGAGCTCCGGCGCGCCGAGCATGTCGAGGGCGTTGGGGTGGGTGTCGGCGAGGTAGCTCATGAGCGCCCCGGCGGCGAGGGCGGCCTCGGCGGTGAGGCCGAGCTTCGCGGGGCTTTTGCCGTAGCGCGCCTCGACGCGATTGGAGCACTCGTTTTCGTCGAAGCGGCGCGCGCCGCGCTCGATGACGCAGTGCAGGCTCTCGCGCAGGAAGGCGCACATGCGCCCGAGCGCGAGCGCCTCGCCGCTGAGCACCGCCTCGCGCGGCGCGAAGGCCGCGAGCTGGTTCGAGATGTGCACGGCGGCCTCGCTCGTGAACGACGCGATTTTAAACTCGCCGGTGGTGACGTCGCAGAAGGCCGCCGCGCCGCGCTCGCCCGCCATGCAGACGGCGGCGAGGTAGTTCGACAGCTCCTCGCGCAGCATCGAGCTCTCGGTGACGGTGCCGGGCGTGATGACGCGCACGACGTCGCGCCGCACCAGCCCCTTTGCGAGCTTGGGATCCTCGGTCTGCTCGCAGATGGCGACCTTGTAGCCGCGCGCGAGCAGGCGGGCTATGTATGCCTCGCAGGAGTGGTATGGCACGCCGCACATGGGGGTCTGCTCGTCCTTGGGCTTGCCGCGGTCGCGGGTGGTGAGGGTCAGCTCCAGCTCCTGCGAGGCGGTGATGGCGTCGTCGTCGAACATCTCGTAGAAGTCGCCGAGGCGGTAGAAGAGCAGGCAGTCGCCGTAGTGGGACTTTATCTCCTGATACTGCTTTTTCATCGGGGTGAGTTCTGCCACGAAAAAGCCTCCTTATGCGTTGATGGCTTCGCCGAACAGCGCCCAGGTGCGGCTGTCGGTGATTTTGACCTCGGCGAAGGCGCCTATAAGCTCCGCGCCGCCGCGCAGATGCACGAGCCTGCCGCCTCTGGTGCGGGCGGTGAGGGGGTACTCTGCGTCGCCGCTCTCGCCGTCGACGAGGACGCGCACGGTCTTGCCGACGTACTCGGCGTGCTTCTCGGCGGAGATGGAGTTTGCAAGCTCCACCAGGCGGTCGAAGCGCCGGAGCTTCACCTCGCGGGGCGTGTCGTCCGGCATTTTGGCGGCGGGCGTGCCCTCGCGCGGGGAGAAGATGAAGGTGAACATGGCGTCGTAGCGCACGCGCTCGACGAGCCTGAGCGTATCCTCAAATTCCTCGTCGGTCTCGCCGGGGAAGCCGACTATGATGTCGGTGGTGATGACGATGTCGGGCATGAGAGAGCGCGCCATATCGACGAGGGAGAGGTATTTTTCCGTGTCGTAGACGCGGTTCATGGCTTTGAGGACGCGGTCATTGCCGGACTGCACCGGCAGGTGGATGTGGCGCTCGACCTTTTCGCACTCGGCCATGGCGCGGTAGAGCGCCTCGGTGGCGTCCTTGGGGTGGCTGGTCATGAAGCGGATGACGAAGTCGCCGGGGATGTCGTTTATCATGCGCAGGAGCTGCGCGAAGTCGACGCCGATGCCGAGGTCGCGCCCGTAGGAGTTGACGTTCTGGCCGAGGAGGGTGATGTCGCGGAAACCTTCGGCGACGAGCTGCCTCGCCTCGGCAACGATCTCCTCCGGGCGGCGGGAGCGCTCGCGCCCGCGGACGTAGGGGACTATGCAGTAGGAGCAGAAGTTGTTGCAGCCGTACATTATGCTGAGCCACGCCTTGACCCTGCCCTGCCGCACGACGGGCACGCCCTCGGCGATTGCGCCGGGGTCGCCGGAGAGGTCGAAGACGCGCTTGCCGCTGTCGAGCCTGCGCTTTAAAAGCT
>CALWXY010000103.1 GCA_944385595.1 uncultured Oscillospiraceae bacterium | reverse complement strand
ATCTCGAGCAGCTGTTCATAGTCTCCGAGATCGAGAGCGAGAGCGCCGGAGCCGCCTGCCCCGAGGGCTTCGCCCCCACCGCCATCGACGGACTGTACGTCCGCGTCGAGGCCAGCGCCGCCGAGCGCTGCGAGCGCTGCTGGACGCGCAGCGCCTCCGTCGGCCAGGACGCCGAGCACCCCGGCCTCTGCGCGCGCTGCGCCGCCGTCATCCGCGGCTGAGCAATTTTCATCGGAGGTATATTGCAATGATATACGCCATTGTGGCGGTCATAGTCCTGATTCTCGACCAGGGTCTCAAGTACTGGACCGTCTCCAACATAGTCCTCGACACCGGCACCGTCCCGCTGATTGACGGCCTCGTCCACCTCACGCATGTCCGCAACTACGGCGCGGCGTTCAGCATTCTGCAGAACACGCGCTGGCTGCTCGTCGCGCTCACGGTGGTGTTCGTCGTGGCCGTGACCTACGCGCTGTGCGCCGGCGTCATCAAAGGCGCCTTCGGGCGCTGGAGCGCGCTGCTCGTCCTCGCCGGAGCCATAGGCAACGGCATCGACCGCCTGTTCGTCGGCTACGTCGTCGACATGATAGAGCTGGAGTTCATCAGCTTCCCCGTGTTCAACATCGCCGACATATTCGTCACCGTGTTCGGCATAGCCTTCTGCTGCTACATCGTGTTCCACCGCTCGCCCGAGCCGGAGGAGAGCGCTGAGCCGACGACGAGGGGCTTTTCTCTTCCGCGCCGCGACACCGAGCCGGAGCGCCGGGGCGGCGATATAGAGATGCTCGGCCACGCCTCCGTCCGCATGGCGCAGCAGCAGCGCCGCGAGGCGGCTGCCGCCGCCGCGCCCAAGGCGGAGCCGCGCCGCTTCGACCCCGCGAACCCCTTCGCCGAGTGGGAGGACGGCATGCCCGCCGCGGCCAAGGCCCCGGCTGCCGCCGCCGTCAAGGAGCCGCCGCGCGAAGCGGCATCCGAGCCGTACATAAGCCCGAGCCGCAGCGCCGAGCCGCCCAGGCCCGCCGCCCAGGCGCCCAAGAGCGCCCCGGCGGACGACAGCTCGGAGTTCGACCTCGAGAGCATACTCGCCGAGTTCAGAGACTGATGGCGAGGATATACCTGAAAGCAGAGGAGAGCGGCGAGCGCATCGACGCTCTCCTCGCGCGTTCTGTGCCGGAGCTGACGCGCTCGGCCGCGCAGCGGCTCATAGAATCGGGCGCGGTGACGCGCCTCGGCGCGCCGCTCAAAAAAAACGAGCGCACAAAGCCCGGCGACGAGTTCGCCGTCGATTTGCCCGACGCGCCGGAGGAGACGGAGCTTACAGCGCAGGATATACCGCTCGACGTGGTGTTTGAGGACTCCGACGTCATAGTGGTAAATAAGCCGCGCGGCATGGTCGTCCACCCCGCGCCGGGGCACCCGGACGGCACTCTCGTCAACGCGCTGATGTACCGCTGCGGCGAGAGCCTCTCCGGCATAGGCGGCGAGAAGCGCCCGGGCATAGTGCACCGCATAGACAAGGACACGTCGGGGCTTATCATCGCGGCGAAAAACGACTTTGCCCACCTCGCGCTCTCGGCGCAGCTACAAGACCGCAGCCTCTCGCGCGTATACGAGGCGGTGGCCTGCGGGGAGTTCCGCGAGGACGGCGGCACGGTCGACGCCGCCATAGGCCGCAGCTTCAAGGACCGCAAGCGCATGGCGGTGAACGGCGCGGCGGCGCGCAGCGCCGTGACGCACTGGGAGGTGCTCGCGCGCTACCGCGGCTACACGCACATCCGCTGCCGCCTTGAGACCGGCAGGACGCACCAGATAAGGGTGCACATGGCGCACATAGGCCACCCGCTGCTCGGCGACATGGTGTACGGCCGCGGCCGCGCGGAGAAGGGGCTGGAGGGCCAGTGCCTGCACGCGAGGGAGCTTAAATTCATCCACCCGCGCACTCACGAGCGGGTGCGCCTCACGACGGAGCTGCCGGAGTATTTCACCGAGGTGCTCGCGCGGCTCGGCCCTATTTTCTCTTGACATAAGTGCATAATCACGCTAGAATATTATGAATAGATTTTGAGGATTTTGGGGAAAGCCTCATTAGATGTTTCGTGTCGCGGCGGTGAGCCGCGGCCTTTTTGCCGCGATAAGCGGCCCGTCACAAATCGGGGGAGGGCCAGGCCCGGCAGCCCCGCCCGCACATTCCTCCGCCATGTGGTGACACATTCTGAAAGGATAGGAGGTGTGTTTGCTTACTATGCCCGACGATATAATATGGTACATCGGTGTCCTCGTTGTGATACTGGTGTTCAGCGCGGTCTCGTTCCTCGGCGGCATCAACTACCGCAAAAAGGTCTCCGAAAAGGAGATAGGCTCCGCCGAGACGGAGGCGACGCGCATTATAAACGACGCTATAAAGAGCGCGGAGAGCAAGAAAAAAGAGCTTCTCCTTGAGGCAAAGGAAGAAATACACAAGGCCAGAAACGAATTCGACAGAGAGAGCAAGGCGCAGCGCGCCGAGCTCCAGAAGCAGGAGCGCCGCCTTCAGCAGAAGGAGGAGCACCTCGACAAAAAGACCGACGCCATCGAGAAAAAGAACGACTCCCTCACCCGCAAGCTGGCCGAGGTCGACACCCAGAAGGAGGAGATTCGCCTCCTCAAGAAGAGCCAGATGGAGGTGCTCGAGCGCATCTCCGGCTACACGGCCGAGGAGGCCAAGCAGTACCTCATCTCGAACCTCGAGTCCGAGGTGACCCATGAGAAGGCAATGAAGCTGCGCGAGCTGGAGGCCCAGTTCAAGGACGAGGCCGAGGCCAGAGCGCGCGATATCATAGCGCTGGCCATCCAGCGCTGCGCGGCCGACCACGCGAGCGAGGTCACCGTCTCCGTCGTACCCCTCCCCAACGACGAGATGAAGGGCCGCATCATAGGCCGCGAGGGCCGCAACATCCGCTCCATAGAGCAGCTCACCGGCGTCGACCTCATCATCGACGACACGCCGGAGGCCATCACCCTCTCGAGCTTCGACCCCGTGCGCCGCGAGGTCGCGCGCATCGCGCTCGAGAAGCTCATAGCCGACGGGCGCATCCACCCGGCGCGCATCGAGGAGATGGTCGCCAAAGCCCAGAAGGAGGTCAACGCCGTCATCAAGTCCGAGGGCGAGCGCGCCACCTTCGAGACCGGCATCCACGGCCTGCACCCGGAGATAGTCCGCCTGCTCGGCCGCCAGAAGTTCCGCACCAGCTACGGCCAGAACGTGCTCAACCACTCCATCGAGGTATCGCTGCTGTCCGGCCTGATCGCCGAGGAGCTCGGCGTCGACGCGACGCTCGCCAAGCGCGCGGGCCTGCTGCACGACCTCGGCAAGAGCATAGACCACGAGGTCGAGGGCAGCCACGTCACCATAGGCGTCGACCTCGCGAAGAAGTACAAGGAGAGCCAGGAGGTCATCCACGCCATCCACGCCCACCACGGCGACGTGGAGCCGCAGACGGTCATCGCCTGCATCGTCCAGGCCGCCGACGCGATCAGCGCGGCGCGTCCCGGCGCGCGGCGCGAGAACATCGAGAACTACGTCAAGCGCCTCGAGAAGCTGGAGGAGGTCACCCGCAGCTTCCCCGGCATCGCCGGCTGCTATGCCATTCAGGCGGGCCGCGAGGTGCGCATAATGGTCAAGCCCGAGGAGGTGAGCGAGGACGAGATGGTCCTGCTCGCCCGCGACATAGCGAAGAAGATAGAGTCCGAGCTGACCTATCCGGGTCAGATAAAGGTCCACCTTCTGCGCGAGACGAAGGCTGTCGAATACGCGAAGTAAACACGCGGCGTCCCTGCGGCAGCGGGGGCGCCGTTTTTTATGAAACGGCGAGCCGCCGCCGTCAGGTGCGGAGACGGAAGTATTACTGGGGACTGGGAGCGCGGCGCGCACGTCGGGGGACGATTTGCGGAACCATTTTTCTTTAGAAGAAAAAGGGTTCCGCACCTCCAAAAAGAATCTTTTTTGCGCGTATCCGAGCGTCAGCCTCTGTCGGGCGGCTATTTGGGGAATTCGGATAGCGCTCTCACCCCCGACCGCGCCACCCCGCTTCGCTCCGGCGCTGATTTTTCCTGAGTTGAGAATCAAAGCGCCTCGCAAGGACGCCTCGACCTGCATACAAG
>CALWXY010000102.1 GCA_944385595.1 uncultured Oscillospiraceae bacterium | reverse complement strand
CCGGCTCGCAGAGGCTGCCGCAGAGCGAGAGCGCGTATCCGTTTATCTGACAGCTGTTCAGAATTTTGCCGGAGCCGCCCTGCTTGAATATGGCCTCGCGCCGCGTCCAGAGCTTCCAGAACCGCGGGGCGGGCCGCTCGCGCATGTACTCAAGCTCGTCCGGCGGGAAGAAGCGCCCGGCCACGCGCAGACGCGGGGTGCGGATTTTCTCGATGTCGACGCCGACGGCGTTTTCGGATACCATTGCCGCCGCCGCGCCGTCGGTGTGCGAGAGGCTGAACTCAAAGCCGGGGCAGCGCGGCTTTTCGCCGCGCGCGCGCAGAATCTCAAATGAGCGGGGGCTGCGCCCGGTCTCCTCGGCCAGAAGCATACGGAGCAGAGCCTCAGCCAGTGCGCTCTGCCGCGCATAGCGCGGGTGGAGCCGTCCCAGCTGGAGCACGCGCTCTGATGGGAGACATGAGAGAAGCTCATCAGGCAGCGCACCGCCGCCGTCGAAACACACGGCACATCTGTCTCTCACATAAAGCCCCCCCTTTCTGCCGCAAGTATAGCACGGCAGGGGCAAAATATTCAAGCGAGACGCCGGAAAAAACCCGGCGTCTCTTGACTTTTTGCACTAAAAAAGTTAGAATATTTGGTACTGTCCGAGAATATTGAAAGATTATTGGAGTGGATTTTAATGCCTTATTACGGACTTAACGAGCTGCGCGAGATGTTCCTCAGCTTTTTCGAGAGCAAGGGACACCTGCGTCTGCCCAGCTTTTCCCTCATCCCGCAGAACGACGCCTCGCTGCTGCTGATAAACTCCGGTATGGCCCCGATGAAGCCCTGGTTCACCGGCGAGCAGGAGCCGCCGCGCCACCGCGTCACCACCTGCCAGAAGTGCATACGCACCGGCGATATCGAGAACATCGGCCACACCGCCCGCCACGGCACCTTCTTCGAGATGCTCGGCAACTTCTCGTTCGGCGATTACTTCAAGAAGGAGGCCATATCCTGGTCGTGGGAGTTCCTCACCCAGGTCGTGAAGCTCGACCCCGACAGGCTCTACCCCTCCATCTACGTCGACGACGACGAGGCCTACGACATCTGGCACAACACCATCGGCATACCCGACGAGCGCATCTTCCGCTTCGGCAAGGAGGATAACTTCTGGGAGCACGGCTCCGGCCCGTGCGGCCCCTGCTCGGAAATCTACTACGACCGCGGCGAGAAATACGGCTGCGGTAAGCCCGATTGCACCGTCGGCTGCGAGTGCGACCGCTATATAGAGGTCTGGAACAACGTCTTCTCCCAGTTCAATAACGACGGCCAGGGCAACTACACCGACCTCATCCAGAAGAATATAGACACCGGCATGGGCCTCGAGCGCCTCGCCGTCGTCTGCCAGGATGTCGACTCCCTGTTCGACGTCGACACCGTTATGAACATCACCCACAAGGTCAGCGAGCTGACCGGCGCGCACTACGGCGAGAGCCATAAGACCGACGTGTCGCTCCGCGTCATCACCGACCATATCCGCAGCGCTACCTTTATGATTTGCGACGGCGTCCTGCCCTCCAACGAGGGCCGCGGCTACGTCCTGCGCCGTCTGCTGCGCCGCGCCGCGCGCCACGGCAAGCTGCTGGGCGTGAACGAGCCCTTCCTCTACGAGGTCTGCTCCGTCGTCATCCGCGAGAGCGAGGGCGCCTACCCCGACCTGCGCGAGAAGGCCGAGTATATCACCAAGGTCATCCGCGTCGAGGAGGAGAACTTCGCCAAGACCATCGACGGCGGCATAAAGATATTCAACGAGATGCTCGAGAGCCACAAGGCCAAGGGGGAGAAGATGTTCTCCGGCGCCGACGCCTTCAAGCTCTACGACACCTACGGCTTCCCCATCGACCTCACCATGGAGATGGTCGAGGAGCAGGACATGACCGTCGACGAGAAGAGCTTCAAGGCCCTGATGCAGGAGCAGAAGGAGCGCGCGAGAAAGGCGCGCGAGGCCCTGGGCGACCTCGGCTGGGCAGGCGTCGAGTTCGGCAAGGAGATTCCCGAGACCGAGTTCGTCGGCTACGAGCACCAGAGCTGCGATGACGCCAAAATCGTCGCCATGGTCGTCGAGAACGAGCAGGCAGAGGAGCTCATGCAGGGCGTCGAGGGCATAATCGTCCTCGATAAGACCCCGTTCTACGCCGAGATGGGCGGCCAGGTCGCCGACCACGGCGTGATCTCCATCGGAGGCGAGCGCCCCGCCCGCTTCGAGGTCACCGACGTCCAGAAGAACAAGGGCGGCAAATACATGCACTACGGCAAGATGGTCGAGGGCTCGATGAAGCTCGGCGACACCGTCACCGCCGAGATCGACACGGAGCGCCGCCGCGCCGTCATGCGCGCGCACTCCGCCACCCACCTGCTCGACGCGGCGCTCAGCAAGGTGCTGGGCGACCACGTCAACCAGGCCGGCTCGCTGGGCGAGGCCGACAGGCTCCGCTTCGACTTCACCCACTTCTCCGCCATGACCGCCGAGGAGCTGGCCCGCGTCTCCGCAATGGTGAACGAGGCCGTGCTCAGCGGCTACGACATCGAGATCGAGGAAATGCCCATAGAGCAGGCCAAAAAGCGCGGCGCAATCGCGCTCTTCGGCGAGAAATACGGCGACGTCGTCCGCGTCGTCGACATGGGGCACGGCTACTCCGTCGAGTTCTGCGGCGGCACCCACCTCGACAACACCGCCAAGGTAGGCGTGTTCCACATCGAGAGCGAGTTCTCCGTCGCGAGCGGCGTGCGCCGCATAGAGGCCACCACCGGACTTGTGTCCCTCGACGTGATGAACCGCAACCAGGAGCTGCTGTTCCAGGCCGCCGCCGCGCTCAAGGCCAAGCCGGGCGAGCTGCGCGATAAGGCCGAGCAGATAGCCCGCGAGCTGAAGGAGAGCCGCCGTCAGGCGGACAAGCTCAAGGACCGCCTCCTCTCCGGCGACGTCGAGCGCTTCCTCTTCGCCGCGAAGAATATAGGCGGACTGCACGTCATCACCACCACGAGAACCGACCTCGACCCCGCTGACCTGCGTAAGATGGGCGACTTCATCCGCGATAAGGACGACAGCGCCGTCGCCGTGCTCGCCACCGTCAGGGACGAGAAGATAACTCTGCTGGCCGTCTGCGGCAAGGCCGCGGTCGCGGCTGGCATCAAGGCCGGCGACATCATCAAGAATATCGCGCCGATTTGCGGCGGCAAGGGCGGCGGCAAGCCGGACAGCGCCATGGGCGGCGGCACCGAGGTGCTCAAGCTCGACGACGCGCTCGCGGCTGTCGACAACCTCGTCTCCTCAAAGCTCGGCGCATAACAGGAGGAACGACTATGAGCGACTGCCTTTTCTGCAAAATAGCGGCGGGCGAGATCCCGTCCACCAAGGTCTATGAGAACGAGAGCGTCTATGCCTTCCGCGATATCGCGCCCCAGGCCCCGACGCACATCCTGGTCATCCCCAAGGCGCATATCGAGTCCGCCGCGGCTGTCGACGGCTCGAACTCCGCGCTCGTGGCGAAATGCTTTGAGGCCATAGCCGAGATTGCAAAGGCCGAGAAGCTCGACGGCGGCTTCCGCGTCATCTCCAACTGCGGCGACGACGCCGGTCAGACCGTCCACCACCTCCACTTCCACATCCTCGCCGGAAAGAAAATGGGCGAGAAAATGGTATAAGCAGAAAAATCCCGTTGCCGGTGGCAACGGGATTTTTTTACATAATATGCTCTTCCGGACAGTTGTCGAGCACCGAGACGCCCATTTTGCTGCGCTTTTTGATGCCGCTGCGGTTAATCGACGTGCTGTCGAACAGCGGGCAGAGCCTCTGCTCGGGGTCGAGCAGGATGTCGCTGCTTAAAATCTCGGTCTGAGATTTGGGCGCGGGGCGCTTTTTGTTTTTGGACATGTTCCTCACCTCGCATATAGCTTGCCGCGGGCGGGAACGATTAAAAGCGGAAAAATTTAATTTTCAAGCTCGCGTATAAGCTCCGGCAGCACGGCCTCAAAGCGGACGCCGTAGTTCACGTCGGGCATGGTGAGCTTCGTGACCTCGACGCACTTCGCGGTGAAGCGGCAGGCGAATTCGGCGGCGTCGCGCAGCGCGCGGCCGCGCAGCAGGCAGGCGAGCAGGGCTGAGGCGTAGACGTCGCCGGTGCCGTGGTACATGCCCTCGACCCGCGGGGCGAACACGAACTCGGCCCTGCCGTCCTCGTAGACGGCGGCGCCCAGCTCATTCGGCGCGAACTGCACGCCGGTGAGCACGGTGCGCTTCGCGCCGAGCTCGGAGAGCTTGCCGAGCAGCTCGAGGATATAGTCGCGGCTCTGGTCGGAGTCGTGGAAATCGGTGTCGGTGAGCAGGGCGGCCTCGGTGATGTTGGGGCAGATTACGTCGGCGTCGCAGACGAGCTCGCGCATGAGCTTTGGGAAGTCGGGCGCGAAGCCGGAGTAGAGCCTGCCGTTGTCGCCCATGACGGGGTCGACGAGGCGGAGGGCCTCATGCTCCGGGTCGAGCATACGGAAGACCTTGCGGACTATCTCCACCTGCGCGGGGGAGCCGAGGTAGCCGGTGTAGAATGAGTCGAACTTAAAGCCCTCGCTGCGCCAGTGGCGGGCGATGGGTACGATATCGTCGGTGAGGTCGCGGTAGGTGTAGCCGCGGAAGCCTCCGGTGTGGGTGGAGAGGATGGCGGTGGGGATGCAGCAGCACTCGACACCGGCGGCGGAGAGCATGGGCAGCGCGACGGTGAGCGAGCACTTGCCCAGGCAGGAGATATCGTGGATTGCGGCGCAGCGGAGTTGTCTAGACATTTTAATACCTCGCAGGAAGTTTTTCTATGATTGTACTACCCGGGCGGTAATAATGCAAGGCTCAGTCGCCGAGGTAGGACTTCTTGTAGGTGGTGACTGGCACGTCGTAGCAGGAGAAGGCCTCGTCGACGGCGGCCTTGTTCGGCGCGGGGGTGAAGGCGCTGACGAGCGGGACGATGACAAGACCCGCAATCATGGCCATTGCGCCGCAGTTGATGGGGGACTGGAGCCAGACGGGGAAGGCGCTCTTGGCGAACATGTTGACGAGCATGATGCCCGCGCCGAAGATGAAGCTGGTCCAGGCTCCGGCGGCGGTGGCGCGCTTCCAGTAGAGGCCGTACATGAACGGCGCGAGGAATGCTCCGGCCAGAGCGCCCCAGCTGAGACCCATGAGCTGCGCGATGAAGGTGACGTTGGAGGTGTACTGCACAATGGCGATGACGACACTTATTGCGATGAACACGACAATCAGCGCGCGTATGGTGAGCACCTGGCGGCGCTCATCCATATCCCTCACGATGGTGCCTCGGATGAGGTCGAGCGTCAGCGTGGAGGCGGAGGCCATGACCAGCGAGGAGAGGGTCGACATGGAGGCGGAGAGCACCAGAATGACGACGACGCCTATGAGCACGTCGGAGAGGTTTTCGAGCATGGTGGGGATGATGGAGTCGTAGCCGTTCGCGGCGACGCTCTCAGGCGTGGAGAAGAGCCTGCCGAAGCCGCCGAGGAAGTAGCAGCCTCCGGCGACGATGACGGCGAAGAAGGTGGAGATGACGCTGCCCTTGTTTATGGCGCGCTCGTCCTTGATGGCGTAGAACTTCTGCACCATCTGCGGCAGTCCCCAGGTGCCGAGGGAGGTCAGTATGACGACGCACAGCAGGTTGAACGGGTCAGGCCCGAAGAATGAGGCAAAAGCGCCGGGCATGTCGCTTGCCGAGGCGTCCTCGACGGCGGCGAGGGCGGCGATGGAGCCCATGAAGCCGCCGTGCTGGGCGAGCACAGCCGCGATGACGGCGACGATGCCGAATATCATTATGATGCCCTGGATGAAGTCGTTTATCGCGGTGGCCATGTAGCCTCCGGCGATGACGTAGATGCCGGTGAGTATGGCCATGACGATGATGCAGATGGAGTAGTCGATGTTGAACGCCATGCCGAACAGGCGGCTGAGGCCGCTGTAGAGCGAGGCGGCGCAGGGGATGAGGAAGACGAACACGATGATGGAGGCGCCGGTTTGGAGGTGGACGGAGCCGTAGCGCTTGCCGAAGAACTCCGGCATGGTGGCGGCGCCGAGCTTGTGGGTGAGCAGGCGGGTTCTGCGTCCGAGCACGACCCAGGCGAGCAGGGAGCCGAGGACGGCGTTGCCTATGCCGATCCAGGTGGAGGCGATGCCGTACTTCCAGCCGAACTGACCGGCGTAGCCGACGAAGATGACGGCGGAGAAGTATGATGTGCCGTAGGCGAAGGCGGTGAGCCAGGGGCCGACGGAGCGCCCGCCGAGGACGAAGCCGTTCACGTCGGTGGCGTGCCTGCGGCAGTAGATGCCGACGGCCAGCATGACTGCGAAGAAGGCGATGAGCATAGCGGATTTGATTACCATTTTTACCATGACCTTTCTTTTTGCGGGACGCAAAAAACCCGTCCCCGCATTGATAGCAGAGGACGGGATACAAGATCTCGTGGTACCACCTCTATTCGCCCCGGCCTCACGGCGAGGGGCCTCGTCGGGTACGAGCATACCCTATCGCGATAACGGGCGAACCCGTGGCAGTCTACTCGGCGCTGGCCTTTCAGTGCCCGGCTCGCGGAATGTATTCGCCAAAGACGCCCCCGCTGCCTTGCACCAACCGGCAGTTCTCTGAGGGGGAGGTCATCGGTTACTTCTTTCCGGTCACGGCCTTTAGTGGTACATAGTGTAACACTTTAAAGTGCGTGAGTCAATCGTCGAAATGCACAAAATATACGGATTATTTTGGGGGCATTTGCGGACAAAAATGGTTGAAATGAGCCTGGATATCGTATACAATAATACATAGTTTTCAATACCAGATGTTAGGTGGAGAGGTTTATGAAATACGGTATAGTCGTGGATTCGAGCTGCGACCTCAAAAAACTCGAGTGGGGCTGCGGCGATATTGACTACACCCGCGTCCCCCTCAAGCTCGACGTAGGCGAGAAGGAGTTCGTCGATGACGACACTCTCGACCTCGACGCGTTCCTCGAAGAGCTGTACTCCTACAAAGGCAAAACCGGCAGCGCGGCCCCGTCGCCCGCGGCCTGGCTCGCGGCGTATGAGAAGTCCGAGTGCGTGTTTGTGTTCACCATCACGAGCCAGCTCTCCGGCAGCTACGCCAGCGCCCAGGTGGCCATGCGCATGTTCATGGAGAAATACCCCGAGCGCAAGATTTTCCTGCTCGACACGCTGTCCACCGGCCCGGAGATGACCCTGCTCGCGAGGAAAACCGCGGAGCTTATCTCCGATGGAGCCGACTTTGAGACCGTGAGAGGCCATGTGAGCGAGTACCACCGTCACCTGCACCTGTTTTTCGCCCTGCAGTCGCTGGAGAACCTGATCAAAAACGGGCGCGTCAGCCGCATAGCGGGCAATATCGCCGGCATACTCGGCATAAAAATCCTCGGCTGCGCCAGCGAGCACGGCACTCTTGAGATGATGTTCAAGCTGCGCGGCAGGCTGAACATCTACAACAAGATGGTCAGCGAGATGGACAGCCGCGGCTACGAGGGCGGCCGCGTCGTAATCACGCACTGCCAGAACGAGAGCACGGCAAATTACATCGCCGACGAGATTAGAAAGAAGTATCCGATGAGCGATATCGACATTATGTCAACCGGCGGCCTGTGCAGCTACTACGCCGAGCGCGGCGGCATCATCCTCGGCTTCGAGGGCAAAGCTGTGTGAGATTGAAACAAGACCCGGCGGATTTTCCGCCGGGTCTTGTTCTGTTTATTTTATTTTTTGGCGGATTTGCGGCGGCGGCGACGTGTGCGGCGGCTCTGATTGGCCTTGGCGCGGAAGAAATCCTCCATTTTGTCGTCGGCCTTGTAGACGAGGCGGTTGGCGGACCAGGTGTCGTCGTCACAGTGGCGCAGGCGTATGCGGACGAGATAGGCGCCGTGCTCGGGGCAGCGGGCGAGGCACATGTAGCGCTTGTCGCCCTGATTGACCCAGCGGGTCATCTCGGTGTCGCTGCCGCAGTCTGGGCATTTGAAGGAGCTGACGGCGGGGTCGGCCCAGACGTCGTCACGGGTGAGATGGTGCTCGAGCGCGATGTGCTCGATGGGCTCCGGCTCGTCGGCGGCGCGGGCCTCGTCGCAGCTGCGGCAGCTGGGGAGGACGCGCCTGGCCTTGGCGTACTGCTGGAGACCGGCTATGAGGTCGAGCCTGGAGCAGACGAGGGCGGTGTTGTATGCGTCGCCGAGTGCGTCGTGCGCGACGCGGGTCTGCTCTATGCCGAAGTGCTCCATGGCGGTGGCGAGGCTCTTCTGGTTGCGGTCACCCTCGATTTGGAGGTTATATATGACCTGGAGGTTGACCCAGTTGCCCATCCAGTCTATGTCGAGGTCGTGGACTGTGAGGTTCTGCTCCATGATGTTCTTGTCGTCGAAGCCCCAGGTGAGGCAGGTGCAGTCGGGGCCGCACCAGTCGAGGAACTGCTGCATGGCCTGCTGGAATTTCATGCCGCCGGCGAGGCGCTCCTTGTCGAAGCCGGTGAGTTTTTTCACCTTGTAGTGAATACGGCGGAAGAAGACCGGTTTGACGTCGACCTGAAACTCATCTCCGGGGGTAAAGTCGTCGTTGAGCTTGACGGCGCCGATCTGGATGATTTCGCCGCGCAGCCGCAGCGGCAGCTTGTTAAAAATAGAGGCCTTGGAAGACATGGCCTGGTTCCACTCGAGGTCAACAACTATGTATGGCATCAGCCGCACCCTTTCATACTCGTTAAAAAGCCTTAATATTATATCACCAAGACCGCATATTTACAAGCTTTTTTGTGAATGACGCCGCCGCTCGGCGACCTTATTCTGTTGATATGGCGGTGACGGTGTGCTATAATATCGTGGATTCAGCCATAACGGCAAAGGAAGTGTTATAGATGAACATAGTGGTTCTCTGCGGCGGGCTCAGCAATGAGCGCGACGTCTCGATAAGCAGCGGCAGCGGCGTCGCGAGGGCGCTGCGCGAGCGGGGGCACAAGGCCGTGCTGGTCGACGTGTTCTTCGGCTATCAGGGACAGTACAGCGACCCGCACGAGATATTCGATATGGAGCAGCCCGCCCTGGGCGGAGCCGTCGGCGAGCGGGAGCCGGATCTCGAGGCCGTGCGCCGCAGCCGCAGTCAGGACGACGACGCCCTCATAGGCAAAAACGTCATAGAGATTTGCCGCGCGGCGGACTTCACCTTCCTCGCCCTGCACGGTGAGGACGGCGAGAACGGCCGCTTCCAGGCCCTGTTCGACGTCTACGGCATCAAATACACCGGCTGCGGCTATCTCGGCAGCGCCATCGCCATGAACAAGGGGCTGACCAAAACTCTGCTGCGCAGCGGCGGCGTCTCCGTGCCGGACGGCATAGTCCTGAAAAAAGGCTGCAAGCCGTATGAGAACGTGGGCTTCCCCTGCGTCGTGAAGCCCTGCTCCGGCGGCTCAAGCGTCGGCACCTACATAGTGAGCGAGCCGGATGAGTATGAGAAATACCTCGAGCTCGCCTTCGGCTACGAGGATAAGCTCATAGTCGAGCGCTATGTGCGCGGCAGGGAGCTGACCGTCGGCGTCATGGACGGCAAGGCCATGCCCGTCATAGAGATAATCCCCAAAACCGGGTTCTACGACTATAAGAACAAATACCAGGCGGGGCTCACCGACGAGCTGTGCCCCGCGCCCATCAGCGCGGAGGACACTGAGCGCGTCCAGCGCCTCGCCGAGCGGGTGAACAGTCTGCTGATGATAGAGGCCTACTGCCGCGTCGACTTTTTGATGGATGAGCGCGGCGAGATATTCTGCCTCGAGGCGAACACGCTGCCGGGCATGACGCCCACCAGCCTCATCCCGCAGATGGCCGCCGCCGAGGGCATGAGCTTCGGCGAGCTGTGCGAGCGGATAATCGAGGTCTCGGAGGAGAAATACAGATGAGGGGCATAACTCCGGCTCTGGCCGCGCAGATTTGCGGCGGCGAGCTGATCGGCGGCGAGGATATCAAAGACCGCGAGATCAGCTTCATCACCCGCGACAGCCGCGAGGCGGGGGAGGGCTGCATGTTCGCCGCCATACCCGGCGCTCGCACCGACGGCCACGACCACCTCGAGAGCGCGAGGGAGCGCGGAGCGCTCTGCGCTCTGTGCCAGCGCAGCCCGGCGCCGACCTCGCTGCCGTATATACTCGCCGACGACACCCAGCGCGCCCTCGGCAGAATAGCAGCCTATTACAGACAGCAGTTCCACATGCCCGTCGTGGGCATAACAGGCAGCGTCGGCAAGACCTCCACCAAGGAGATGACGGCCTCGGTGCTGTCGCAGCGCTTCAAAACGCTCAAGACCGCCGGGAACTACAACAACGAGCTGGGCGTGCCGCTCACGCTCTTCGGCCTCGACGACGGCTGCGAGGCCGCCGTGGTCGAGATGGGCATATCCGGCTTCGGCGAGATGGAGCGCCTCACCGATATGGTGCGGCCCGATATAGCCGTCATCAGATGCGTGGGCTACTCGCACCTGCAGGGGCTCGGCGGACTCGACGGCGTCCTGCGCGCAAAGACCGCCATCAGCCTCGGCATGCCCGAAAACGGCACTCTGGTGCTCAACGGCGACGATGAGCTGCTCCGCTCGTACAAAGCGCCGCTGCGAACCGTGTACTACGGCCTCGGCAATGGATGCGCCGTCCGCGCGAAAAACGTCCGCGCCCTGGGACTGGACGGCATGGTGTTTGAGCTGTGCTGCCGGGGAAGGAGCTTCCCGGTGCGGATAAACGCCTTCGGCGACCACCTTGTCTACGCGGCGCTGGCCGCCGCCGCCGTCGGCGCGGAGCTGGGGCTGAGCGACTCTGAGATAGCCGCGGGCATAGCCGCTTATTCGACCGTCGGCCGCCGCTCCAGCGTGCTTGAGACCGGTGGTATGGTAATTATAGACGATTGTTATAACTCAAACCCCAATTCGGCCATGTCGGCGCTGCGCTCTCTGTCGCTGCTGGGGCCGAGACGGGTGTGCATACTCGGCGATATGCTTGAGCTGGGCGACGACAGCGCCGCTCTCCATGCGAAGGTGGGCGAGTTTGCCGCCGAATGCGCCGACCTCGTCGTGACTCAGGGCGCGGAGGCGGCGCATATCCACGAGGCCGCGTCGAAGCGCTGCGAGGCACTGCATTTTGCGGAAAAATCAGAGCTTCTCGCGAATCTGCACAATATAGTGCGCCCCGGCGACAGGGTGCTGGTCAAGGCCTCGCGCGGTATGCACTTTGAGGATGTGACCGAGGCGCTGAAATCTTTGTGAAAAATTACAATAAGGCGGCTCCGGGATGCCCCCGGAGCCGCCTTTTCAGCCTTCTTCGGGAGGGGGGAATGGGCCGCGGAGTGACGTGTTAGTTAATAAAATAACCGGATGCGTTATTGCTATAACAAAGTTCTATGACAAAATGGCGATTTTGGAATAAAAAACGTCTAAAAGTTGTTCCCAAAACTGAAATTTGCTATTTTATTGACAAGTGAATTGTGATATAATTAGCAAGTGCAAAGCACAATAATAGGATAGAGGGTTGGTTATGTATAAAATTCTAAAAAAGCGTATTCTCAACGCTGCCGGCACCACGACCGAAATGGTCATAGAGGCCCCGCTGGTGGCGAGAAAGTGCCAGGCCGGCCAGTTCATCATCTTCAGACTTGACGAGCTGGGCGAGCGCGTCCCCCTCACCATCGCGGACTATGACCGCGAGAAGGGAACCGTCACCATCATGTTCCAGCCTGCCGGCAAATCCACCCAGATGCTCAACCTCATGGAGGAGGGCGACTGCATCGCCGACTTTGTCGGCCCCCTGGGCAGACCCACCAACATGGAGGGTCTGAAGCGCGTCGCCGTTGTCGGCGGCGGCGTCGGCTGCGCCATCGCCTACCCGGTCGCCAAGGGTATGCACGAGCACGGCATCGAGGTCGACATGATTGCCGGCTTCCGCAGCAAGGACATCGTCATCCTCGAGGATGAGATGCGCGCCGGCTGCACCAATCTCCACCTCTGCACCGACGACGGCTCCTACGGCTGGAAGGGCTTCACCACCGACAAGCTCAAGGAGCTCATCGAGTCCGGCCGCGATTACGACGAGGTCGTCGCCATCGGCCCCACCATCATGATGAAGTTCGTCTGCGTGGCCACCAAGCCCTACGGCATCAAGACCATCGTCTCCCTCAACCCCATCATGATAGACGGCACCGGCATGTGCGGCGGCTGCCGCGTCACTGTCGGCGGAGAGACCAAGTTCGCCTGCGTCGACGGCCCCGAGTTCGACGGCCACCTGGTCGACTGGGACGAGCTGCTCAACCGCAACTCCTTCTATAAGGACGAGGAGACCGAGGCAAAGCAGCACATTTGCAGAATAACTGGAGGTGTTCGCCGTGGCTAATATGGCACTGAAAAAGAATCCCATGCCGGAGCAGGAGCCTCTGGTGAGAAACAAGAACTTTGACGAGGTCGCCCTCGGCTATACCGCCGAGATGGCGAAGGACGAGGCGCAGCGCTGCCTGCACTGCAAGAACATGCCCTGCGTGTCCGGCTGCCCCGTCAACGTCCGCATCCCCGAGTTCATCGCCAAGGTCGCCGAGGGCGACTTCGACGAGGCCTATAAGATCATCACCTCGACGAACTCCCTGCCCGCCATCTGCGGCCGTGTCTGCCCGCAGGAGAACCAGTGCGAGGGCAAGTGCGTCCGCGGCATAAAGGGCGAGCCCGTCGCCGTCGGCCGCCTGGAGCGCTTCGTCGCCGACTACCACATGCAGCACGGCCACAGCGACGCCGCCCCTGTTAAGCCCGAGTCCAACGGCCACAAGGTCGCCGTCATCGGCTCCGGCCCCGCCGGCCTCACCTGCGCGGGCGACCTCGCCCGCCGCGGCTACGACGTCACCATCTTCGAGGCCTTCCATAAGCCCGGCGGAGTCCTGGTCTACGGTATCCCCGAGTTCCGTCTCCCCAAGGCCATAGTCGCCCAGGAGATTAAGAAGCTCGAGTACTTCGGCGTCAAGGTCGTCACCAATGCCGTCATCGGCCGCGCCATGAGCGTCGACGAGCTGTTCGAGGACGGCTTCGAGGCCGTGTTCATCGGCTCCGGCGCCGGCCTGCCGCAGTTCCTGCACATCCCCGGCGAGAACCTGCTGGGCGTCTACTCCGCCAACGAGTACCTCACCCGCATCAACCTCATGAAGGCCTACCTGCCCGAGTACGACACCCCGATCAAATCGGTCAAGCGCGTCGCCGTCGTCGGCGGCGGCAACGTCGCCATGGACGCCGCCCGCTGCGCCAAGCGCATGGGCGCCGAGGAGGTCTACATAGTCTACCGCCGCTCCATGAACGAGCTGCCCGCCCGTCTTGAGGAGGTCCACCACGCCCAGGAGGAGGAGATTATCTTCAAGCTCCTCAACAATCCTGTCCGCGTTGTCGGCGACGACAAGGGCCACGTCTGCGGCCTCGAGTGCGTCGAG
>CALWXY010000101.1 GCA_944385595.1 uncultured Oscillospiraceae bacterium | reverse complement strand
CGCTCGGCGGCGCTGGCCTCGACGCGGACGTACAGTCCGTCGATGGCGGTGGGGGCGAAGCCCTCGGGGCAGGCGGCTCCGGCGCTCTCGCTCTCGATCTCGGAGACTATGAACAGCTGCTCGAGATTGCTCTGCGAGGCGGTCTGCCACGCGGCCTCCGCCGTGGGCGCGACGGCGAAGCGGAGCTTCGCGTCGAGCGGCTTGCCTATGAGCTTCTCGGCGCGGGCGGTCTCCAGCGCCTTATTGACGCTGTCGCGCAGCTCGAGCAGGGTCGCCCAGCGGGCGGCGTCGGAGTCGGAGAGCTTCCACTCGGCGTCTGCCTTCGGCATGTCGTTCAGGAAGACGCTCTCGGCGTTGTCGCCATTTGCGTGCGGCATGGCGTGCCAGATCTCGTCGCCGGTGAAGCTCAGTATGGGCGCTATGAGGCGCACCATGGCGTCGAGTATCATATAGATTGCGGTCTGCGTGCTGCGGCGGGAGAGGGAGCTCACTCCGTCGCAGTACAGTCTGTCCTTGATGACGTCGAGGTAGAAGTTCGACATGTCGACCACGCAGAAGTTGTGGATGGCGTAGCTCACGGCGTGGAACTCGTAGCGCTCGTAGGCGGCGAGGCACTTCTCGACGAGCTCGCCGAGGCGGGAGATAGCCCAGCGGTCGAGCGGCAGCATATCCGCGACGGCGACGCACTCGTTCGGGTCGAAGCCGGCGAGGTTGCCGAGGATGTAGCGCGCGGTGTTGCGGATTTTGAGGTATTTGTCGCTGAGCTGCTTGAAAATGGCGTCGGAGCAGCGCATGTCGACCCTGAAGTCGCTGGAGGCGGCCCAGAGGCGGATGAGGTCCGCGCCGTACTTTTTGACTATATCCTCGGGGGCGATGCCGTTGCCGAGGGACTTGTGCATGGCCTTGCCGTCGCCGTCGACGGTCCAGCCGTGGGTGAGGACGATTTTATACGGGGCCTTGCCGCGGGTGGCGACGCTGGTGAGCAGGCTCGACTGGAACCAGCCGCGGTACTGGTCGGCGCCCTCGAGGTACATGTCCTTCTCGCCGGGCTCCTCGCAGGAGGCGATGTAGGTGGAGCCGGAGTCGAACCAGCCGTCGAGGGTGTCGGTCTCGCGGGTGAAGTGAGTTCCGCCGCAGTGCGGGCACTTGAAGCCCTCGGGCAGCAGCTCGGCCTCGGTCAGCTCGAACCAGGCGTTGGAGCCCTTCTCGCCGAACACCTTCGAGACGTGCTCGATGGTCTCCGGAGTGCAGACGGGCTTGCCGCAGTCGGAGCAGTAGAACACGGGTATGGGCAGACCCCAATGCCTCTGGCGGGAGATGCACCAGTCGGCGCGCTCGCGGATCATGGCGATTATGCGCTCGTGACCCCAGTCGGGCAGCCACTGGACGCTGTCGCAGGATTTCACGGCCTCGTCCTTGAAGGCGTCGACGGAGCAGAACCACTGAGGCGTGGCGCGGAAGATGATCGGGTGCTTGCATCTCCAGCAGTGCGGGTAGCTGTGCATAATCTCCTCGCTGGCGAAGAGAGCGCCGCTCTCGCGCATGTCGGCGAGGATGACGGGGTTGGATTCCTCGGTGGTCATGCCGGCGTATTTGCCCGCGTAGTCGGTGTGGCGTCCGCGGTCGTCGACGGGGACGACCATGTCCATGCCGTAGCGCAGGCAGGTCTGGTAGTCGTCGGCGCCGAAGCCGGGCGCGGTGTGGACGCAGCCGGTACCGCTGTCCATGGTGACGTAGTCGGCGAGCAGCAGGCGGCTGGTTTTCGGCAGGAACGGGTGCTGGGCGAGCATGTTCTCGAAGAACGCGCCGGGGTGCCGCTCGACTATCTCATAGTCCTCGTAGCCGCCGAGGGACATGACCTTCTTGCTCAGCGCCTCGGCCATGATGAACATGTCGCCGCTCGCGACGCGCATGATGACGTAGCTCTCGCTGGGGTTGAGGGCTATGGCGAGGTTGCCGGGCAGCGTCCAGATGGTGGTCGTCCATATGACGAAGCTGAGCTTAGAGAGGTCGAGGTGCGAGAGCTTTCCGAGGTCGTCCTTCATCGGGAATTTGACGTAGACGGAGGTGCAGGGGTCGTCCTTATACTCGATCTCGGCCTCGGCGAGGGCGGTCTCGTCGTGCGGGCACCAGTAGACGGGCTTGAGGCCCTTATAGATGTAGCCCTTCTCGTACATTTTGCCGAAGACCTTGACCTCCTCGGCCTCGAATGACGGGGCCATGGTGGTGTAGGGCTTATCCCACTCGCCGAGCACGCCGAGGCGCTTGAACTCGTCGCGCTGGATGTTGACGAAGTTCTGGGCGAACTGCTCGCAGGCGCTGCGGAACTCGGGGATGCTCATGTGCTTGCGGTTGAGCTTCTGCTGCTTGATGATGGCGCTCTCTATGGGCATGCCGTGGTTGTCCCAGCCGGGGACGTAGGGCGCCTGGAAGCCGGCCATATTCCTGTACTTCACGATGAAGTCCTTGAGGCACTTGTTCAGCGCATGACCCATGTGCGGGTGGCCGTTGGAGAACGGGGGGCCGTCGTGCAGGACGAAGCGGGGCTTGCCGTCGTTGCGGGCGACCATTTTATGATAGAGGTCTGCGTCGTACCAGCCCTTGAGCATATCCGGCTCGCGCTTGGGGAGGCCGGCGCGCATGGGGAAGTCGGTCTTGGGCAGGTTGACCGTTGCGTTGTAATCCTGAGGCATTTGAGCTTACTCCAATCTTTATATAATTGTCGAAAAAGCTCTGCTTTTCCGACAAGGGGATATCAGGCGGCTGCGGCCGCGAATTCTCCGAAGGTTTAAATAGTTATACAAACATCTTCGGCGACGCGCGCGCCGCCGAAGATGTATTTATTTCTCGCCGTAGCGCAGGTCGTCGAAGCTGAAGCTCTTGGCGTTCACCGGCGTGAACGACCTGGTGGGCGCGTCGGCATTGTCGGGCGCGGAGGCGGAGATGCTGTCTATCTCGCGGCTGAGGTCGAGCTTCTCGCCGCTCTCGGCCTGGGCGGCCTTCGCGACTCCGGACTGTATCTCGCGGATGGTGTCGGCGTCGGCGCTGTCGTCGCCGACTATTTTCATCTCGTTCAGGTGGTCGAGAAAGTCGAGCTGCTTGGTGCACAGCAGGCGCATGCTCTCCAGAAACTGCGCGGAGGCGCGCTTGGCCTCGACGAGCCTGGCCTCCTCGTTCGCGACCTCGAGCTGGGCGTCGCGCTTAATCTTGGCGGCCTTGGCCTCGGCCTCGGCGACCATCATGTCGCTCCTGGCTCTGGCGTCCGCCTCGATCTGGGTGCCGGTCTTCTGGGCGGAGACCAGCGCGAGGCGCATGGCGTCCTCGCTGCCGCGGTACTCCTCTATTTTGGTGGCGAGCACCTTGAGCTTGGTTTTGAGCGTGGCGTTCTCCTTCTGGAGCGCCGCGATCTCGTCGCGCACCTGGTTGAGGAAATCGTCCACCGCGGTCATATCATAGCCGCCGAAGACGGCCTTTTCAAAGGTCTTGTCCATAATATCCTGCGGAGTCATCATATCTCTAACCCTTTCTATATATGTGACTAGATGTACAGCCCGTTGTTCTCGAGCTCATCGACTATATCGCCCGAGAGGCCGACGTTGCACGGCGTTATGAGGTAGGTGTTGACGGCGACGCGCTTTATATTGCCGTCCTGCGCGTAGGCCGCGCCGCTCAGAAAGTCGAGCAGGCGGCGGGCGGAGTCCTTGTCGGTCTTCTCAAGGTTGAGGACGACCGTGCGCCGCTCGCGCAGGTGGTCGGCCGCCTGGGTGGCGGTGTTGTTGTCGAAGCGCTCCGGCTTCACGATGACGACCTGCAGCTGCGCGGTGGTGCTGAGGTTCATCACTCTGCCCTCGCGCCCGGTGGACGCGAAGGGATTGGCCGCGCTCTGCGCCGCGGCGGGCTGGAAGCCCGAGGAGGTGTTCTGCCTCACAGGCTCGCCCTGCGCCGTCTGGGAGCCGAGCCCCTCCTCAGGCGTGGGGAACTCATCCTCAGGGATGGGCTCGTCGTCGAGGAACATGTCGTTCTCGTCGTAGGGGCGGGCGAGGTTTTTAAAGCTGTCGAGGATACCCATGGTGTTGCCTCCGATTCATTTGGTATAGTCTCGGGCGCCGAATATCGAAGAGCCTATTCTGACCATGTTGGCGCCCTCCAGTATGGCGTCGCGGAAGTCGGCGCTCATACCCATGGACAGAAAATCCATAATAATATTATTATTATATTTTTTTCGCCCGATGTCAACAAAAAGCTCGCGCATTTGTGCAAAAAACGCCCTGTTTTTCTCGCTTTCCGCCGAGATGGGCGGAACGGTCATCAGCCCGCGCACCCGGACGCCCGCGCTCTCCGCCGCTGTGTCCAGCGCCTCTGGAAGATACTGGAGCGCCATGCCGGTCTTGTTCTCCTCGCCGCCTATGTTCACCTCTATGAGTATATCCTGCACAATGCCGAGCTTCTCCGCCTGCGCGGAGATAAGCCGTATCAGCTCCGGCGAGTCCGCCGACTGTATGAGGTTGACCTTCCCGACCACGCTCTTCACCTTATTCCTTTGCAGGTGTCCGATAAAATGCAGCGGCGCGCCGTCGTAGGCGCGCTCCGAGAGCTTCTGCAGCATCTCCTGCACGCGGTTCTCGCCGCAGGCGTCGACCCCCGCCGCGACAGCCGCGCGCACGGCCTCTGCGCCGTTCATCTTGCTCGCGGCGACGAGCAGAATGTCGCCGCCGGTGCGGCCGCTGCGTCTGGCGGCCTCGTCTATCTCTGCGCGGATTTTCTCTATATTTTCCGCAATGCCCATTGTTCATGCCTCCTGTGTGATGTTTTCGCGCCTTATCTCAAGTCCGGCGCGCAGCTCCGGCGAGGCTATGAGCGCCCAGCCGTCGCCCTCATATATAAGCTCCACCCCGCAGCGCTCATAGCGCCCGAGGCTGAGCACCTCGACATAGTAGCCGTCTTCGTCGCAGCGCAGCGCCTCCGCCGGGGCGCACAGCCCCTCGTATTCGCCGAGCAGCAGCTCGCCCGAGACGGCGCGCAGGTACATGCAGTCCGTGTCGCTGCCGGAAAAGCGCAGCGGCACAAAGCCCCGCTCCGGGCGGCCCGTCTCCTCCAGCCGCAGCTCTATGCCCGCGAAGTATTCGCTCTCGAGCGCCGCCGTGTCGGGCAGCGGCAGCTGCCCCTCCTCGACGACGGCGTAAAAGCTCCAGAACGGCGAGGTGACGATTCGCCCGCCGCTTCCTGCCGGCGGCTCGGCGTCTTCGGCAAATTCGAGTATTGCGTCCACCGAGAGCGCCGGGGCGGCGGCTGTCTCCAGTCCGTCGCAGACGGCGGAGTAGACGCCGCTCGCCGGGGCATAAAGCCCCGGCGCGATCTCGGCGCGCGCCGAAAAGCGCTCGCCCTCCGCCGCGGCGACCTCGCCCTCCGCCGCGGGCAGCGGCAGCTCGGAGCGCACGAACACGCCGTAGACCGGCGCGGTGAGGCGCACGGCGCGCTCCGTGAGCACGGCGGTCTCGCCGCCGCGCTCATATAGCCGCGCGGCGGAGACGGCTATGTAGCAGCAGACCGCCATGAGCGCCGCCGTGCGCGCGAAGCGCAGCAGCGCGCTGCGCCGCATCTCAGTCGCCCTCGCCCAGCGGCAGCGCGCGCGGCGGGACGACGGTGCTGATCGCGTGCTTGTATATCATCTGCTGCCGCCCGTCCGTCTCTATGATGACGACGAAGCTGTCGAAGCCGCGCACCGTGCCCTTGAACTGAAAGCCGTTCATCAAAAACACGGTGACTGTCATGCGCTCGCGCCTCGCGGTGTTGAGCACAAGGTCCTGAAGGTTCTGCTGTTTCTGCATATCTGGCGCATCCTTTCGCCGGCGGCCAAAAAACCGGGCCGCCGCATAAAATAGTATCCCGCACCGTTGGTGCGACACTATTTTATACCGCGCTGCGCCAAAAACTCCGTCGAAATCCGTCTCGCCGACTCAATATCCCCGGCGTCCGCCTCTATCCAGAGCGCCTGCGCGTCGCGCCGCAGCCAGGTGAGCTGGCGCTTCGCGTAGCGGCGCGACGAGCGCTTTATCCCGTCCACCGCGCTCTCGACGCTTGTCTCGCCGTCGATGGCGGCCGCCAGCTCCTTGTAGCCTATGGCCTGCATGGCCGTGCATGTGCGCGATACGCCGCTTAAGAGCAGAGAGCGCACCTCCCGCTCGAGGCCGAGCTGCATCATCAGGTCGACCCTGCGGTCTATGCGCGCGTAGAGCGCTTCCCGGCTCGCGCTTGAGAGGATTATGCGCTCCGAGGCGTAGCGCGGCGGTCTCGCGGCCTCCTCGGCGTCGAGCTCCGTCATGCTGCGTCCGGTGAGGGTGCAGACTTCGAGTGCGCGCACGAGGCGCTTTTTGTCGCCCGGCGGGAGCTTCGCCGCGCGCTCCGGGTCTTTCTCGGCGAGCTTTTGCCTGAATGCCTCGCCGCCGAGCGCGTCGTACTCAGCCGAGAGGCGCGCTCTGAGCTGCGCGTCCTGCGGGGCGGCGAATGTGCGCCCGCGCAGCAGCGAGTCGATATAAAGCCCCGTGCCGCCCACGACTATGGGCAGCCTCCCCCGCGCGAGGATATCGTCCACGCAGCGGGACGCCATTTCGACGTAGCGCGCGCATGAGAAGTCCTCCTCCGGGTCGGCGACGTCTATCATGTGGTGCGGCGCGGCGGCGAGCTCCTCCGCCGTCGGCTTGGCGGTGCCTATGTCCATGCGGCGGTAGATCTGCATCGAGTCGGCGGAGACTATCTCGCCGCCGAGCGCTTTGGCGAGCTCTATGCCCAGCGCCGTCTTGCCCGCGGCGGTGGGGCCTGTGACAACTATCACCCTGTCCGAGGCTCTCGCCCCCTTTCTTAACGAGAATACGCTTTACTTTTGAGCGCTCTGTGTGATAAAATAATGAGCACCCGCTGATTTTGCGGGATTCTTTTGGTTTTGAGGATTGCTATATGAGAATTAAAATATCCGCCGACAGCACCTGCGACCTGCCCTCCGAGCTCGCCGCGAAGTACGACATCGGCATAACCCCGCTCTACATCGTCATGGACGGGCACGAGCTGCGCGACGGGCTTGAGATAAACCCCGACGACGTATACGAGCACGTCCGCTCCGGCGGGGGCATGTGCTCCACCGCCGCCGTGAACGTCGCCGACTATATGGAGGTCTTCTCCGGCTGGCTCCAGGACTACGACGCCATTATCCACTTCACCATCAGCAGCTCCATGTCCGCCTGCTATCAGAACGCCTGCATAGCCGCGCGCGACCTCGGCAATATCTACGTCGTCGACAGCGAAAACCTCACCGTCGGCATATCCACGCTCGCCATACACGCCGCCGAGCTCGCCGCCGGGGGCGCCTCGCCCGAGGCCATAGTCGCCGAGGTGGACGAGATGAAAAAACGGCTGGACGTCAGCTTCGTCATAGAGACTCTGGAATTTCTCTGGAAGGGCGGGCGCTGCAGCGCCGTCGCCGCGCTGGGCGCGAACCTTCTGCATCTGCGCCCCTGCATAGAGCTGCACGGCGGCGCCATGGAGGTCGCCAAAAAATACCGCGGCGCGCTCGACAAGTACATCCCCAAGTACATTGAGGACCGCCTCGCCGCCGGGGCCTTTGACCGCCGCCGCGCCTGGGTCGTCGACAGCGGCATAGACCCCGCCATCAGCTCCGCCGCCATCGAGCAGCTGAAGAGCAGCGGCCTCTTCGACGAGGTGCTCTACGCCAGAGCGGGCTGCACGATTTCCAATCACTGCGGCCCCAATACGCTTGGCGTAATCATGCTCAAGCAATCTTAAAAGGCATGAATGCCTTTTAAGATTGGGGGAGAAGCACTCCGCTTCGCGCAGAGTTTTGCCGCCTGCGGCGGCAAAATCCACGCGCGCTCCGTGAGAAGAGTTTTTTCCGTTCCGCACCCCCCAGGGGGCCCCCTCTTGCCACTTCGTGGCAATCCACCTTGTGTCCCCGGAACAACCACTTTGACCCTCTTTCCCC
>CALWXY010000100.1 GCA_944385595.1 uncultured Oscillospiraceae bacterium | reverse complement strand
ACGTGGGCATCTGCCTCGGCACCGCGATAGCAGAGGCGCTCGGCGACTGCCGCGGCATAAACCGCTACGGCAGCGCGATAATCCCGATGGACGAGGCGCTCATCCTCGCCGCCGTGGACGTCTCCGGCCGCGGCTGCCTCGGCTGGGCGCTGGACATACCGGCGGAGAAGGTCGGCGACTTCGACACGGAGCTGGCCGAGGAATTTTTCCTCGCCGTCACGCGCACTTCGCGCATGACGCTGCACCTGCGGCAGCTCGCGGGCAAAAACTCGCACCATATAATAGAGGGCGCGTTCAAGGCCTTCGCCCGCGCCATGCGGCAGGCCGCCGCCGCCGACCCCTCAGCGCAGGGCGAGATACCCTCGACCAAGGGGGTGCTCTAGTGGTAACCGTCATAGACTACGGCGTCGGCAACGTCTTTTCGCTCATGAGCTCGCTGCGCGCCGTCGGCGAGGAGGCCATACTCACCGACGAGCCCGAGAGGGTGCCGAGAGCCGAGAAGCTGCTGCTCCCCGGCGTCGGCGCGTTTGGCGACGCCATCGCAAAGCTGCGCTTAGGCGGTATGGACGAGGCCATACTCGAGGCCGTCGGACGCGGCGTGCCGCTCTTCGGCATCTGTCTCGGAATGCAGCTTTTTTTTGACGAGAGCCTTGAGTACGGCGTCCACCGCGGCCTGGGGCTTATCCCCGGCACCGTGCGCCCGATTGAGCCGGAGGACAGGACGCTCAAAATTCCCCACATGGGCTGGAACGCCCTGCACATCACGCAGCCCAGCCCCATTCTGAAAAACACCCGCGAGGGCGAGCACGTCTACTTCGTGCACAGCTTCTGGGCGGACACCCCGGCTGAGAACATCATCGCCACCTCCGAATACGGCATGACCATCACGGCGGCGGTGCAGCGTGAAAACGTCTTCGGCACGCAGTTCCACCCGGAGAAGAGCGGGGGCGTGGGCCTCAAAATGCTCAGAGCCTTCTGCGATATGGAGGTGCGCGCATGAACATATTTCCTGCCATAGACCTCTACGGCGGCAAGGCCGTGCGCCTTTTTAAGGGCGACTACGCGCAGATGACCGTCTACAGCGACGACCCCGTGTCCGTCGCGCGCTCGTTTAAAGAGGCGGGCGCTGAGTACATCCACCTCGTCGACCTCGAGGGCGCGAAGACCGGCGGGACGCCGCACATAGCGCTCATCGAGCGCATAGTCACCGGGTGCGGCCTCAAGGCCGAGATAGGCGGCGGCGTGCGCAGCGAGGAGGTCATCAAAAAGTACCTCGACGCGGGAGCAATGCGCGTCATCCTCGGCACGGCGGCGGTGACGAACCCCGGCTTCACCCGCGAGATGGCGCAGAAATACGGCGCGGGCGTGGCCGTCGGCGTCGATATAAAGGACGGCTTCGTCGCCACCCACGGGTGGACGGAGCTCTCCGGCAGCGACTGCTTCGGCTTCTGCCGGGAGCTCGCCGACGCGGGCGTCCAGACGGTGATTTGCACCGACGTCTCGCGCGACGGCGCCATGCGCGGCGCGAATCTTGAGCTGTACCGCGAGCTGAACGCGCGCTTCAGGCTCGACATCGTCGCCTCCGGCGGCGTCTCGAGCCTCGAGGATGTGCGCGAGCTGCGCGACATGGGGCTCTACGGCGCGATACTCGGCAAGGCGCTCTACACCGGCGCGGTGAAGCTCGCGGACGCGATAGAGGAGGCGAGAGCATGATAACAAAGCGCATAATCCCCTGCCTCGACGTGCGCGACGGCAGAGTCGTGAAGGGCGTGAACTTCGAGGGGCTGAACGACGTCTCGTCCCCCGTGGAGCTGGGCAAATACTACAGCGACAGCGGCGCGGACGAGCTGGTGTTCTACGACATCACCGCCTCCGCCGAGGGCAGAGCGCTCTTCACCGACATACTCCGCAAGGTCGCGGAGACCATATTCATCCCGCTGACCGTGGGCGGCGGCATCAACACCGTCGACGACTTTGACCGCGTGCTCAAGTGCGGCGCGGACAAGGTGAGCGTAAATTCCGGCGCGATACGCGACCCCTCGCTCATACCGGCGGCGGCCAAGAAGTACGGCGACCAGTGCGTGGTGCTGTCGGCGGACGTGAAGCGTGTCGACGGGCGCTTCACCCTCTTAGCGCGCGGCGGGCGCGACAACACGGGGCTGGACGCGATTGAATGGATAAAGCGCGGCGCCGAAAACGGCGCGGGCGAAATAGTGGTGAACAGCATAGATACCGACGGCGTGAAGGGCGGCTTCGACCTTGAGCTGCTGGACGCCGTGTGCTCTGCCGTGCATGTGCCGGTCATCGCCTCCGGCGGCGGGGGCTGCATAGAGGATTTCGTTAAGCTGTTCCAAACCCTCCCGGACGTGGACGCGGGGCTTGCCGCCTCGATATTCCACTTCGGCGAGGTGAGTATACCGGAGCTGAAGCGCCGTCTCGCGGCGGCGGGCATAAACGTGCGGGAGGTTTTGTAATGATAAGTATAGACGATATAAAATTCAACGGACACGGGCTTGTCCCGGCCATCGTCGCCGAGGCGGGCACCCAGAAGGTGCTCACCCTCGCGTATATGAACCGCGAGAGCCTGGAGATTAGCCTGCGCGAGGGGCGCACCTGCTTCTGGAGCCGCTCGCGCAAGGAGCTGTGGCGCAAGGGCGAGACGAGCGGGAACGTGCAGCACATAGTGGAGATTATCGCGGACTGCGACCGCGATGCGCTGCTCGTGCTGGTGAATAAGGACGGCCCCGCCTGCCACCTGGGGACGGATTCGTGCTTCACCGCGCCGCTCTATATCAGCGAGAGCGAGCACGCCTTTTCGCTCGACGGGCTGTACGGCCTGCTCGAGGGGCGCAAAAAGGACATGCCCGAGGGCTCCTACACCAGCTACCTGTTCGAGAAGGGGCTGGACAAGATACTGAAAAAGGTGGGCGAGGAGTGCACCGAGGTCATCATCGCCGCCAAGGCCGAGGATAAGCGCGAGACGATATACGAGATAGCCGACCTCGCGTATCACGTCATGGTGCTGATGGTCGAGGCGGGCATCTCGCTCGACGAAGTCCGCGCCGAGCTCGCCTCCCGCCACATCATCGACCACAAAGTGAAACAGGAGAAGATGGTATAAAACCGCGCGGGGCCTCGCAGAGTTCGCGCCCGCAGGC
>CALWXY010000099.1 GCA_944385595.1 uncultured Oscillospiraceae bacterium | reverse complement strand
AGCGGCAGCGCCACGTTGTCGACTATGCGCTTGTGCGGCAGCAGCAGATCCTTTTGCAGCATGTAGCTAATCTTGCCCGGCTGCCCGGTGATGTCCTCGTCGCCGAGCAGGACGCGCCCGCTCTCCGGCTGAGTGAGGCCGGAGAGTATGTGGAACAGCGTCGTCTTGCCCGCGCCGGAGACGCCGAGGACGCACACCAGCTCGCCCCGGCGCAGCTCCATCGTGATGTCCTCGATGATCGTCACGCCGTCGTAGATCTTCGTGACGCCCTCGGCTCTCAGCACGGTCTCGCTCATGCCAGGTAGTCGTTCGAGAAGCCGGTGCCCGGCTCTATGGGTATCTCAACGAGGCCGTTGTCGCTCAGCCACTGATAGAAGGCGTCCCAGCGGGCGGGGTCTATGTAGCCCCACTGCTCGACCTCGGCCTTGTACTGGTCGCACATCCACTTCTGGCTCGCGACGACCAGCTCCTCAGAGCCGTTCAGCGAGCCGGTGGTGTCGCCGTCTATGAGCATCTGAGCCGCCTCCTCCGGGTTCTCGATGGCGTACTCATAGCCCTGCGCGGTGGCCTGCAGGAAGGCCTTCGCAATCTCCGGGTTGTTCGCGAGGAACTCGTCGTTGGAGATGATGACGGGGGTGTAGTAGTCGAGCTCGGGCGCGTAGTCCTTGAAGTAGAAGTAGTCGAAGTCGACGCCGCGCAGCTCGGCGTTGATGCAGCCCCAGCCGTAGTAGACCCAGATGCTGTCGGCCTGACGAGTCTCGATGGCGCCGGCCTCGTCGGTGATGTTGTTGGGGATAAGCTCGCCCTTGGAGAAGTCGCCGCCGTCCTGAGCCATGACGTAGTCCATCATGGCGAGCTCGATGGGGCTGTTCCAGGTGGCGTAGTTGTGGCCCTCAAGTCCGGCGGGGTGATCCATGCCCTCGCCGGGGACGGCGATGATGCCCGACGTGTTGTGCTGCAGCAGCGCCGCGACGGCGGTGACGGGCAGCGGCTCGGAGAGCGCGAAGGCGGAGGCCAGCGAATCCTGCACGGTTATGGCGAACTCGCACTGACCGGCGGCGCAGAGGGCGGTGGCGCCGTCCTCAGGCGGCTGGACAATCTCGACCTCGAGGCCGGCGGCCTCATAGTAGCCCATGGCCTGGGCGACGTAGAAGCCGGTGTGGTTGGTATTCGGCGTCCAGTCGAGGCAGAGGGTGACCTTGGTCAGCTCGCTGCCGGCCTCCGGGGCAGCGCTCTCGGGCGCGGCGGACTCGGTGGAGCCGCCGCAGGCGGCGAGCGCCAGGCAGAGGCAGAGCGTGAGCAGTATGGCGGTTATCTTTTTCATTTTCTTAGTCCTTTCTCTCAAGCTTCTCATATTTCTCCCATGGCATAGCGAGCTTGCGCAGCAGCGAGACGCAGAGCATGAGCAGCAGGCTCACCGCCGTGATGAACACGATGACGGCGAACATTTTGTCGAAGGCGTAGGCCTTTTTGACGCGCGTCATGTACACGCCCAGCCCCTCGAAGCCGCCGAGCCACTCGGATATGACCGCGCCGACGACGGCGTAGGACGCCGAGACGCGCAGGCCGGAGAAGAAGTGGCTGAGAGCCGCGGGGAATTTGAGATGCCTGAATATCTGGCCGCGGCTCGCGCCCATGGAGCGCAAAAGCTCGGCGGCCTCCCTGTCGGCGGCGGCGTAGCCGTCGAGCAGGCCGATGGTGATGGGGAAGAAGGTGGTTATCGCGACGAGGGTGACCTTCGGCGCCATCTCGAAGCCCATCCACAGCACCAGAAGCGGCGCTATGGCCACCGACGGGATGGTCTGCGTGATGATGAGCAGGGGATAGAGCGCCTTGTAGAGGAAGCGGAAGCGGTCCATCAGCGTGGCCGCGACGAAGGCGACGGCGACGCCCGCGGCGAGGCCGTAGGCCGCCTCGGCCAGCGTCACCCTTGCGTGCTGCATGAGCAGCGGGAACTCGGTGACGAGGGCTGTTATCACGGCCTCCGGCGAGGGCAGCATGAACGACGGCACCAGCCCCAGCGAGCAGGAGAAGTGCCACACCAGCAGCAGGAGCGCTATCGCCCCCGCGGCGGGGAGCTTACTGGTGATGCTTCGTGACCTTTTCATCAATGGTGAGTACCTCACCCTCGGGGCGGTAATTGAGCTTCACATATGCGGAGACGCGCTCGGAGCCGGCCTTGTTCGCGACCTTGCAGCAGTTTTTGACGATCTCGATGAGCTGGTCGAAGTCGTCGCCCTCGATGGCGGTCTCGCAGGGGCCGACGTAGTAGTGCAGGCCGGTGCTGCGGATGTAATCGATGACCTCGTCGACGACGCGGATGGTCTCTTTGGTGTCGGCGATGTTGGGCTCGACCTGGATGGCTACGGATGCTTTCATTTTGTTTACCTCCAAAAAATTAATAATGAAAAACGCCGCCCGTAAGGCGGCGTTTGTGTGCGTACACTTATCCCAAAGCTCCCTACGATGGCATTATCCAACAGGTTAAAAGGGTCGAGGGCGACTAACAGCCCTCATCTCAGCCGGATTTTGCTCCAGCACCCCTGTTTGTTAAATTGTAATCCAATTATAGCACGTTTTTTCCCCATTGCAAGCGCTCCGGCGGATTTTTTTACTCAAAATGCATGACTGCCGTCCCGCTCAGTCATTTTCACGCGCGAAATGACTGATTTTGTGCATTTTCGGCGGCGGGCAAGTCAGATTTTCCGATTTTTCCCACTTATTTTGCAAGCCCTCCCGCATTTTTATTCAAAAAATCCTTGCAATGACATGCAAAATGTGCGATAATAATAAGCGCATTTTATTTAAAAAAGGAGAGAACAACATGAAAAGAACACTTGCACTGCTTCTTGCTCTTGTGATGTGCGTCGGCCTGCTGGCAGGCTGCGGCGGCAGCACCGATTCCGCCGCGCCCGACGGCGAGTCCTCCGCCCCCGAGGCCTCCTACTACGACCTCATCATCGCCACCGGCGGCACCGGCGGCGCCTACTACCCCTACGGCGGCGCCATCGCCCAGCTGCTCAGCGCCCACATCGACAACGTCTCCGCCACCGCCACCACCACCGGCGCCTCCGCGGAGAACTGCCGCAACCTCCAGAGCAAGGAGGCCGACCTCGCCATCGTCCAGAACGACGTCCTCGACTACGCCTACAACGGCACCGAGATCATGAGCGAGGGCGGCGCGCTCGACAACCTCGCCACCATCGCCTGCCTCTACCCTGAGGTCGTGCAGATAGTCGTCACCAAGGAGAGCGGCATCAACTCCGTCGAGGACTTCGTCGGCAAGCGCATCTCCGTCGGCGACGCGGGCAGCGGCGTCGAGGCCAACGCCCGCCACATCCTCGAGGCCTACGGCATCAGCTACGACGACTTCGAGGTCAACTACCTCGGCTTCTCCGAGTCCAGCACCGGCATGCAGAACCAGACCCTCGACGGCGCCTTCGTCACCGCCGGCATCCCCAACTCCTCCATCATGGAGCTGAGCGCCATGACCGACTGCAAGCTCATCTCCATCGACGCCGACGTCATGGCGAAGCTCATCGAGGATCACCCCTTCTACTCCAGCTACACCATCGCCGATGAGGACTACGAGAACATAGACGGCGGAGCCGAGACCGCCGCCATCATCGCGACCCTCGCCTGCAGCGCCGACCTCGACGAGGAGCTGGTCTACAACATCACCAAGACCCTCTTCGAGAACCAGGAGGAGCTGGCCGCCGCCTACTCCAAGGGCGCCGACCTCAGCCTCGAGACCGCTCTCGAGCGCGCCTCCGTCCCCCTGCATCCGGGCGCCGAGCGCTACTACAAGGAAGCCGGCATCATCGCCGAATGAGCACACTTAGAAAGCATTGGGGCATTTTTGCCCCAATGCTACTAATTATCGCCGCGGCGCTCGCGCTGCTCGCGCCGGTAGTCCCTGTCCTGCATGTGACCGGCGAGAGCCGCGAGCTGAACCTCCCGCTCGCCGAGGGCGAGGAGTTTTCCATCAAATACACCCACTCCGTCAACCACTCGCCGGTCATCGACACCATAGAGCGCACCGGCGACATACTCACCGTCCGCCGCTCGCTCTTCCAGACCTACGGGGCGGGCATACCCATCCTCGGCGACGAGGTGGGCGACACCTACGAGGAGACGGAGGACGGTTTCCTGCTGTCCGGAATCGACGCCGGACATGAGGAGATCGCCCTCCTCACGGGCACCTACGCCGACCACCGCCTGCTGTGGCGCTCGCGCGAGCTGGTGCTCAAGGAGTATTTCGGCGAACAGGCGCTCATACGCCTGCGCGCCGGCAGCTCGAGCCTGCTCGGGCTTATCACCAGAAACCCCGCATTGGAGGAATGACAATGCCCCTGTTCAAAAAGAAAGAGAAAAAGGAGCGCGACCTGCTCAAGGCCGCAGGTATAGACACCACCGGCATGTCCGCCGAGGAAAAGGCCCGCCTGCGCGCCGAAATTGCGATGGAGATGTACGACAAGGAGTCGTCCTACCGCAACAAGCTCCCCAAAAATCTGAAAATCTTCGTCGGCCTCGTGCTGCTCGGCTTCTCGCTGTTCCAGCTCTGGACGAGCATATTCACCATACCCGCCCAGCTGCTGCGCGCCTACCACCTCTGCTTCGTGCTCGTGCTGGTGTTTTTGCTCTTCCCCGCCAAAAAGGGCATGAGGAAGGACATGATTCCCTGGTACGACTGGCTCCTCGCCCTCGCCGCCATGGCGGTGACGCTGTACATCCCCATCCGCTGGGACTACCTCGTCGCCATCCGCGGCATATACAACACCAGCGAGACGGTCGTCGGCATCATAGGCATACTGCTGATCATGGAGGCCTGCCGCCGCGTCGTCGGCATACCGATTATGGTCATAGTCGCGGCCTTCCTGGCCTACGTCATGTTCGGCCACATGCTGCCGCAGGGCAGCCTGTTTGCGCACCGGCAGATCAGCCTCGACCGCGCGGCCAACTTCATGTTCTTCACCACCGAGGGCGTGTTCGGCACGCCCATAGGCGTCTCCGCCACATATATATTCCTGTTCATACTGTTCGGCTCCTTCCTTGAGAAAACCGGCGTCGGCAAGCTGTTCATAGACCTCGCCAACGCCATAGCGGGCAAGCGCGTCGGCGGTCCGGCCAAGGTCGCCGTCATCGCCTCCGCCCTCGAGGGCACGGTGTCCGGCTCCTCCGTCGCCAACACCGTCGGCAGCGGCTCCTTCACCATACCGATGATGAAAAAGCTCGGCTACAAGCCCGAGTTTGCCGGCGCCGTCGAGGCCGCGGCCTCCACCGGCGGCCAGCTCATGCCGCCCATCATGGGCGCGGCGGCCTTCCTCATGGCCGAGACCACCGGCATACCCTACAGCCGCGTCGTGCTCTCCGCCATCATCCCCGCCATACTCTACTTCTCCGGCATACTCATAAGCGTCCACCACGAGGCGCGCAAGTGCGGCCTGCGCGGCATGGCCCCGGAGGACATACCCAGCGTGAAGCACCTCTTCTCCGAGCGCGGCCACCTGCTCATGCCGCTCGCGTTTATGATTTACATACTCGGCTCCGGCCTCACTCCCACCTACGGCGCCCTCAGCGCCATACTCACCTCGCTCATAGTCCACTCCCTTCAGTGGCTGAGCCTCGTGCCCATAGGCTTCATGCTCATCGCCCTGAATCTCGGCATGAGGGTGCAGCTCGTGGCGCTCGCCGCCGCCGGCATATGGCTGCTCATCTGCCTCGTGCGCCGCAGGCTGGGCTTTGACCCGCGCGATATAGTCGACGCGCTCGTCTCCGGCGCGCGCAACGTCCTCGCCGTCGCCGTCGCCTGCGCCATGGCCGGCATGATAGTCGGCTCCGTCACCATGACCGGCCTCGGCCTCAAGTTCGCGAACGCTCTCGCCGCCCTCGCGGGCAACAACCTCCTGCTTATGATGTTCTTCACCATGCTCGCCTCCATCTTCCTCGGCATGGGCGTGCCCACCACGGCGAACTACCTCATAACCTCCACCATCTGCGCGCCCGCCATCATCTCCATGCTGGTCGCGCGCCAGGGACTGACCGAGGCCACGCTCGCCATCACCATGAGCGCGCACCTGTTCGTGTTCTACTTCGGCATCATCGCCGACATCACCCCGCCCGTCGCCCTCGCCGCAATGGCGGGCGCCGCCATCGCCAAGGGCGAGCCGTTCCGCACAGGCGTGAACGCGACGCGAATCGCCATCGGCGCTTTCATAGTGCCATATATCTTCGTCCTCAATCCCACCATGCTGATGATAGATGTGAACTTCGTGGACGTCATCTCGACGACGCTCACAGCGCTCATAGGTATGTACGCGGTGTCCGGCGGACTTGCGGGCTTCGTGCAGGACAAGTGCAACATCTTCGAGCGCGTGCTGCTCGTCGCCGGCGGACTGTGCATGATAATCCCCGGCTACGTCACCGACCTCATCGGCCTCGCCGTCGTAGCTCTTATCATAGTTGTCCAGCTCAGACGCGTGAAGCGCCGTCAGGTGGCCTGACGGGGGCGCGTAATGCGAAACCATTTTTCTTTTAGAAAGAAAAACGGTTTCGCCCTTCCAAAAAGAAATCTCGCGGGGACGAAAGAAAGCGCGTCGTTTTTTAGTATCAGGTTTTCGTCAGGAAGCCGCCCGCGTATCCGAGTGCAAGTTTCTGTAGAGCGGCTATATCAAATTTGGAGCATACTCTCACCCCCGACCGCTCGGCCGCTCGCGCTCCCGGTTTTGGCAGTCGAAGCCCCTCGCAAGGACGCCTTGGTGCCCAGACAAGTTAATAACCTTTAGCGTCTATCCACCAAAACACAAAGCACCTGCCTCGGAGGCAGGTGCTTTCTAATTTGGTCGAAAGAGCGCCAAGGTGAACGACTCTGTAGAGACTAGGCGCCCCAAAGTCGGTGCGGAGGCTCTCGAAGTTCTCCCACAGTCAGCGCCTCGTGGCGCGGAGTGGGACAGAGCACTCTTCAATCTGGACGGCGCCGTGTCGGCGGCGCGCAGACGCAGATACGCGCAAAAAAGATTTCTTTTTGGAAGGGCGAAACCATTTTTCTTTCTAAAAGAAAAATGGTTTCGCATCGCGTCCCCGCGGGCGGCTTGCTAACCCTAATCTGAAACCACAAAACGGCGCGGGGACTGCCGTCCCCGCGTGTTTCTTTTTGGAGGCGCGGAACCGTTTTTCTTTACAAAGAAAAATGGTTTCGCATAATATACCCCCTTGACAGCCTCCGCTGTATGGTGTATATTAACTGTACTAACACAGCTAGTACAGTTAGCGAGGTGAGCTTGTTGCTTAACATCAATTACAGAGACGGGCGGCCCGTCTACCAGCAGATTAAGGACGGGCTGCGCACACTGATAGTCACCGGGGCCATCCAGCCCGACGGGCGTATGCCGTCGGTGCGGGAGCTGGCGCAGGAGCTGGCGATAAACCCCAACACCATCCAGCGCGCCTACCGCGAGCTTGAGAGCGAGGGCTATATCTACTCGGTTCCCGGCAAGGGCAGCTTCGCCGGGGAGAAGCGCGAGGTCGGCTCCGAGCGCCTCGACGAGCTGCTGCGGCGCTTCGATGAGACGGTCAGAGAGCTGTTTTTCCTCGGCGTTACGCGCGAGACGCTCTGCAATCGCATCATGGAGGGGATAAGTCAATGATATCGGTAAAAAATGTGACCAAAACTTTCGACGGCTTCAAGGCGCTCGACGGCCTCACGATGACCGTGCCTCAGGGCTCGATATACGGCCTTGTCGGCCCCAACGGCAGCGGCAAGAGCACCATCATCCGCCACATCTGCGGCGTCTACCGCCCCGACTGCGGCGAGATACTCGTCGCGGGCGAGCCGGTTTATGAGAACAACGCCGTCAAGGAGCGCATGTTCGTCATTCCCGACGACGCCTATTACTTCTCGCAGGCCTCGGTGCGCGACATGATGCGCTTCTACCGCGGCGTCTACCCGCAGTTCGACACCGAGCGCTTCGAGAAGCTGCGCGGCGTGTTCGAGCTGGACGAGAAGCGCCCCATACGCAAGATGAGCAAGGGCATGCAGAAGCAGGCGGCTTTCTGGCTGGCCATCAGCCTGAGGCCGGACGTGCTCATACTCGACGAGCCGGTCGACGGCCTCGACCCCGTCATGCGCCGCCAGGTCTGGGGCCTGCTCATGAGCGACGTCGCCGAGCGCGGCACGACGGTGCTCGTCGCCTCGCACAACCTGCGCGAGCTGGAGGACGTCTGCGACCACGTCGGCATCCTCTCCAGCGGCAAGGTGCTGCTCGAGCGCAGCCTCAGCGAGCTGCAGGACAACAT
>CALWXY010000098.1 GCA_944385595.1 uncultured Oscillospiraceae bacterium | reverse complement strand
GTCATCATGCTGTTGACTATGTCCTTGCCAATGTCGTGGATATCGTCCTTGACGGTGCCGAGCACGAACTTGCCGATTGTCTTGCCGCCCTCGCCCTGGATGTGGGGCAGAACCTCGTCGCCCACGGCCTTGAACATGACGGCGGCCATCATCAGGTCGGAGACGAACATCTCTCCGGCGGAGAAGAGGTTGCCGATCTCCACCATGCCCTCCTGGCACTCGGTCAGGATATCCTGCGGCGCGGTGCCCGCCGCCAGCTCCTTCTTGACTTCCTCAACAAGGGCCTCGTCCTCGAAGCCCACCAGCAGGTCTTTGATTTTGCTCATTTACACGGCCTCCTTTTTTAATCATATCTTATATTTACTTGTATCTATAAGTTGCTTACAAATATAGTATAAGCCTCCAATGCGGCCATGTCAACAGCGTTGCAGCATGTCATAATAGCAGAATTTTTCATGCCGTTTTTGACCTCTTTGCCGTATCAGCGCTCGAATGAGCTGAATGTGACCGTCTCGCCGGGCGGGATGAGGACGAAGTCGGAGTCGAGCTGCAAATTGAGCATTTTCCTCAGGGACGCGCCGGGCGCGGGGAGGCGGTCAACGCTGGTGCCGACGGCCTCGGCCAGCGGGCGCACCTTCTCGGCGGCGCGCTCAAAGTCGCCGTGGCCGGTGTCGACGTAGCAGAAGTGCTTATAGTGCGCGTACATGGCCTTCATCAGCATGTCGGCGCGCTCGGCGCCGTATTTCTCGACGGACATGTCGTACTCTCTGGTGAATGCCCACTGGGTGTCGAGCCAGCTCTCGGTGAAGAAGTAGGAGTATTTGGGCCGCTCGGTGGCGGCGAGGCTCTCGCGCGAGAGCAGCAGGTCTATGCAGTCCTCGCATTTGGGCAGCACGAGCGTGGCGCTTTTGGAGCTGAGGCCTATGGTGCCGTTGCCGCAGCGCCCCATGGGGAGCAGGAGGTAGTCGACGCCCTCGAGCCGGGAGATGAAGCCCTGCAGATATTCGCGCAGCTTGTTCGGCCAGAGGTGCAGCTCCTCCGGCAGGAAGAACACCGGGAATTTCTGCCCCGTGACGGCGAGTATGCTGCTTATCTCGCGGCGCAGCGTGGGGCAGGCGAGCATCATGTACTGTTTTCCGTCCATACTCAGACCCCCTCAATCAGCCGCCGCAGCTCAGCCCCGTCGAGATTGCGGCCTATGACGACGAAGCGGTCATCGCCCGCGCAGGCGCGCGGCGCGAAGCTGCCGCTGCCGTAGACGTATTCCGCGAGCACCCGCTCGCCGCTCTCAAGCGTGAGGAAGCCCTTGGCGCGGAAAATCTCGCCCAGCGCGGGGTCGCTCAGCGCATCGAGCAGCGCCTCGATTTCGGAGGACGCGAAGCGCCGCGCCGGGAAAAACGGCAGGGCGGCGAACTCCTCGGCGTCGCCGTGGTGATGATGGTGACAGTGCTCGTGCTCGTGCTCGTGGTCGTGGTGCCCACACAGCCCGTGGTCGCGCACATGCTCGTGCCAGTGCAGAGCGAGCGCCTCCTCGGCGGCGGCGGTGATGGTGAGCGAGTCGAGCTGTGCCCAGTCGCCGGACATGATGGGGCAGCCGGGGTTCAGCTCGCGCACGGCGCTCACGACCTCGCTCAGCTCCTCGCCGGAGCAGAGCTGCGAGCGGCTGACGAGGACGAAGCGCGCCTCCTGAATCTGGCGGGGGAAGAACTCGCCGCCGACGGCCAGCAGAGGCAGCAGATTCTCCGCGCTCACGACGGTGATGACGGAGTCGAGCGTGAGCGGGACGCTCCGCGCAGCCTCGCGGCAGGCTGAGAGCACGTCCTCGAGGTCGGCGAGGCCTGTCGGCTCGATGAGTATGCGCTCCGGGGCGAATCTGCGCACGACCTCGGTGATGCCGTCGACGAAGCCGGTCTTGAGCGTGCAGCAGATGCAGCCGGAGGCGAGGGTTTTGACCTGGATGTCGGCGTCGTCAATCAGCTCGGAGTCGATGGGCACGTCGCCGAACTCGTTTTCGATGAGCACGGGGCGCTCGCCGCGCCAGCACTCGGCGAGCAGCTTGTTTATGAGCGTGGTCTTGCCCGCGCCGAGGAAGCCGGTGATGATGTTGAGCTTTGACAAAAATAAGCACCTCCCTAGAATTCGTAGCCGGAGCGGGCGCAGAGCGGGCCGTAGTCCGGCAGCATGTATTTTATACCGTAGCCCACACGCCTGTCGTTCTGGTCGATGAGTATGCGGTACACGGTCAAAAGGGGCGCGTCCATCGGGCAGCCGAGCACTCCGGCGACGCGCTCGGTCGGCAGCCCGGCGGAGATCTGCATCTCGGTGTGGAAGGCGAAGGGGGCGGTCTTGGCGGCGGCTATCTCCGGGAACACCGCGTAGCTCAGCTCCTTCTCAAGCACGGGCGTGCCTTTGTCGTAGGGGATGTATTTGACGTCGAGGGCGACGGGCACGTCGCGTCTGCGGATAATGCGGAGTATCTCGATCACCATCTGCCTGGGGCCGATCTGGAGGGCGGACTGGATCTCCTCGTCCGGCATGATGACGTTCACCTTGCGGTAGGAGACGTCGAAGCCGCGCTCCTCCTCGGAGAAGTGGATGGAGAAGGTGTCGTGCACCGGCTGGGCGACGAAATAGCCCTTGCCCTGCCAGGAGTAGATGAGGCCCTCGTGCTCGAGGAGCTGCATACTCTTGCGGACGGTGGTGCGGCTGGTGCCGTAGCGCGCGGCGAGCTCGTTCTCGGACTGGAGCATGTCGCCGGGGTTCATCTCGCCGGAGCAGATGGCGGATTTGAGGTCGTTCGTGATGGTCATGTACAGCGGCTCGCCGCTTCTGTTAATATTACTCATGGCGCAGCTTCCGATCCATCACGTTTTTGCAGAAGAGCATGGTGTCGAGCGGGCCGCGGGCGTACTGGTCGGCGCCGATCTGACCCATGACCAGCTCGCTGACGCAGGCTCCGCCGACTATGACGGGGGTGTAGGGGTGGATGCCGGCCTCGGCAAGGGCGCTTATGACCTTCTGCATCTCGACGCTCGAGCTGCCCATGACGCCGCTGAGGGCGATGACGTCGGGCCTGTAGTCCTGCGCGGAGCGGACGAAATCCGCCGCCGGCACGTCGACGCCGAGGTCGAGTATGTCGAAGTGCTCGGTGCGCAGCACCTGGACGACTATGTCCTTGCCAATGTCGTGGATGTCGCCGGAGACGACGCCAATGAGCACGCGCCCGCGCTTGCCGCTCTCGGGTACCGCCTCGGATTCGGGCAGGAGGTTAGCCAGCGCGGTGCGGAACATCATGCCGGAGACTATGAGGTCGGCGAGGAAATATTCGCCGCGCTCGAAGAGCTTCTGCACGCGGCTCATGCCCTGCTGCAGCAGCTCCTCGATGCGCGCGGACGTAAAGCCGCTAGCCACCGCCTCGCGCACGGCGTCCTGCAGGGCGTTGTCGTCGAGCCGCTCCATGGCCGAGAGAACGCGTTCTTCCAGTTCGTTCAAATGACACACCACCAGTTCTCGTGATTTGAAAACATTGTAGCACGGCGAACTTATAAATACAAGTGGCGAAAAAGCGGCGGACGGAGCGGAGGAAACTCCGCTTCGTCCGCCGGTGAAACGCAGAAACAGCCGCTTCACGATAGTTGCAAAAATTGAAACACCGTGGTAAAATCGACAAAAAAGTTCGAAAAGCGGAGGGGAAAGCCGACATGAAGCCGAGAATTGGCGTCATCAGCATAGGCCAGATGGGCAAGGCGCTCATCCGCGCC
>CALWXY010000097.1 GCA_944385595.1 uncultured Oscillospiraceae bacterium | reverse complement strand
GGAGTCATGCCAGCGTGCTCACGGTTGGTGATAACCACGCCGTTGGAGAAGGGCTCGATGCCGCAGATACACTCGAAGCAGCCGCAGGAGGTCATGGGATCCTCGAGGATGGAGTACAGGGTAACCTGCTCCAGAGCGCCGTGAGAGTACTGCTGCACAGCCTCGTTGACGTCCTCATAACGACCCACACGCTCGTCGATGCAACGGGTCTTGGTGACGATCTGGCAGGGGCCGGTGGGATCGAGCTCATTGGTAGCCTTGGCGTCCAGCCAGGAAACAGCGCCGCAGAGGCCCAGACGCTCGGGGGTAACGATGCACACATGGGTGGGGGAGAAGGCCTGGCAGAGGATGCAGGTGTAGAACACATCCACGCTCTCGTCGGTCAGGGACTTCAGACGCTCGTCACGGGCATCGAACACCTCGTTGGCCATGGCGCGCAGGTCCTTGTTGGTCTCGGCAACGGTGCAGATCTTGACCTGGCACTTGTCGACGACGGTGTCAAACTCGGACTTGATCTTGGCGTACAGAACTTCGCCCAGGTGCTTGGCGCGGAAGCCGGCCTCGAAAGCGGCCTTGCTGACACGGATGCGGATCATGTCGCGCTGACCGGTGTGCATGACGCCCTCGATGCAGTTGAAGAAGTTGTGGATCTTACGCTCCATGACGGGCTCGAAGTCGGGCTGCATGGCCTTGCCGGCCACTTCCGCCATGATGGTGAAGCTGATCTTGGAACCCACGGGGATCTCGTCGAAGTCGGGGCCGTCGAGGATGATGGCGTGATCCTCAATCTCGTGTGCCTCCTTGGTCTGGACGAGCTCGAAGCAGTCGACACGGGAGCCGTCGACCTCGATCTGCATATCGCCGCGGCGGATAATCTCGCCCTCGAAGGCGGAGCTGAAGGACACGGGGATATCGATCTTGGTGACCTTGATTTTGATATCGCGGGCCTCGAGAGAGGTCTCGATGAAGTCCTTGGTGTCGGGCTGGATGATGAGGCTCTTGGGTATCGGGAGGATATCCTTGGAGTCGTTGGTGATGACGGGGAAGCCCATCTTGATGGCGCCGCCGCCGCAGGCGACGGTGATATCGTCGACAGGTGCGTAGGCGTTGACGAAGGCGAAGATGCGCTTGAAGCTGTACTCGTTGAAGCCGTCGTAATCGCCGGGCTGGACGTTGCCGAAGATGAAGGCGGCGCGCTCAACGAGGGAGATGACGTGGCCGACAGACCAGATGTCCTCGCCGACGGGGACGACGCGCACGGGGAAGCCCATGCTGACGTTCTTGCGCAGGGCCTGCTCGATTATGCCGCCGATCAGGAAGACGAAGATACCGCGGCTCTGGTAGCCCTTGATGGTCTCGACGGCCTCCTCGTCGGAGGGGGCGGGGCCGATCATGACGACGAAGCCGGGGATATCGCGGGTGACGAGGGGGACGCCCAGCTCGCGGACCTCAGCGTCGCTGAAGTGGCCGTGGTACGGGGTGCCCTCGTAGGGGGTGGGAGTTCTGGCGTATTTGCAGGCCTCGATGACCTCGGCGGCGATGGCGGTGGCTATGCCGCTGCTGAACACGGAGTCGGTGTTCTGCTCATGGAGGAGTCTGCTCTTGATCTCGGGGAGGACGGCCTGCAGCTCGCCCAGGGTGGTGATCTTCCTGCCGAGGAAGGAATAGCAGCATGCGAGGTAATAAGCCGTGTCGGGCAGCTTCATATCGGCGTCGGGGCCAAGCTCGGCGACGACGGCGTTGACTTCCTGCTCGGCTTTGGCGTACATTTCGTCTGAACCGTTGAATATTCTATCAAAAAATACCATTTTTCCAAGCACTTCCCTTTCAATTATTGTCCATACGGATCTTTATCTGGCGGATTTCCTCGACGGCGGAGGGGCTGACGTCGTATGGCGACATGCCTCTTCTGTCCGCGTCGATGACCTCGGGGCTGTAGTGGACTATGCCCAGGAGGTCCTCCGCCGGTATTTTCGAGCGGATGAACTGCTCATCCTCTTCGCCGCGGACCTTGTTCGCGACGACGCGCACCTTGGTGATGCCGAGGTCGGCCGCGAGCTCCTTGACCTTGCCGTAGGTCTGGATGCTGCGCGCGCCCGGCTCGATGACGACGACGAACTGATCCATGCAGCTCGCGGTGCCGCGCCCGAGGTGCTCCAGCCCCGCCTCCATGTCCATGATGACCACGTCGTCCTTGCGGAAGACGAGGCTCGACAGGATGGCCTTGAGCATGACATGCTCGGGACAGACGCAGCCGGTGCCGCCGGTCTCGACAGTGCCCATGACGAGGAGCTTCACCCCGTTTATCTCCTTGGCGTAGGTATCCGGGATGTCGCTCACCTGAGGATTGAGCTTGAAGAATTTATTCGAGGCGTTGGCGCCCGTGCGCTCCTCGACCAGCTTGCGCATTTTGGAGATGGGGACTATGGAGTTGACCTCCTCCTCCGAAAAGCCCAGCGCCAGGCCGAGATTCGCGTCGGGATCGACGTCCGCCGCGAGCACGTTGCGCCCCTCGGCGGCGTACAGGCGGGCAAGTGTGGCGGCGAAGGTCGTCTTGCCGACCCCGCCCTTTCCGGTGATTGCTACTTTCATGCCAAAACCTCGTTCTCGCTGATTTATCAGATGCCGAGCGCCTTGCGCTTATCCTCGATGGCCTGAATCATCTTGTCGCCGAGCTTCTCGATGTCGAGCTCGACGGTGAAGTTGGCCTCGACCCATTTCTTGGTGCCGGTCTCGCCCTGGAGCAGCTCGGTGACCTCGGTGGAACCCTTGGTGTAGGGGTCGACTCCGAGGTATGTATCGATGCCGGTGGCGACGACGTAGTTGCCTATGGAGACGGCCTTCTCACTCATCCACTCGGGGGCGCAGCCGACCAGCGGAATCTGGGAGATGTTCCAGCCGGAGTCCTTGGCGATGTCGGAGGCGAGGATCATCATGCGGGAGATATCGACGCAGGAGCCCATATGCAGCACGGGCGGGATGTCGACCAGCTCGCAGACGCGCTTGAGGCCCTCGCCGCAGAGGCTCTTGGCCTCCTTATCCATAAGGCCCGCCTTGGCCGCGGCCTGGGCCGAGCAGCCGGAGAGGACGAGGATGATATCGTGCTTGATGAGCTTCTTCATAAGCTCGATGTGGGCGTAGTCGGGTCTGACCTTGGGGTTGTTGCAGCCGACCATGGCGACGGCTCCGCGCAGGACGCCGGAGCGGACGCAGTCAACCAGCGGCTTCATGGTGCCGAGCTCGTCGACGTGGGAGTTGGTGACGCCGTCGAGTCACTTCTTGATGGCCTCGACAGAGTAGCCGACGGTGGCCTTCTGCTTGATATTGGGGATGTTCACGAGCTCGGGGCGGCGGTTTTTGAAGTTCTCGACCGCCATTCTCACGATGGCCTTGGCGTTCTCGCCGGCGGTCTCCGCGGAGAAGTGGATGAACTCGGAATCCGGCATACGGGCAATATCGGATGTGGTGACGAATTTGGTGTGGAAGCACTTGGAGAGCGGTCCGAGGGCCGGGAAGATGCACTGGACGTCGACCACTATGGCCTCGCAGGCGCCGGTGAGGACGACGTTCTCCTGCTGGAGGAAGTTGCCGGCCATCGGGATGCCGTGGCGCATGGCGACCTCGTTGGAGGTGCAGCAGACGCCGGCGACGTTTATGCCCTTCGCGCCCTGCTCCTTGGCGAGGGCTATCATCTCGGGGTCGTTGGCGTAGAAGACTATCATCTCAGACAGGGAGGGATCGTGGCCGTGGACTATGATGTTGACCATGTCCTTCTCCATGACGCCGAGGTTGGCCTCGGTGTCGATGGGCTTCGGAGTGCCGAACATGACGTCGGAGAACTCGGTGCCGCACATGGAACCGCCCCAGCCGTCGGACAGGCCGCAGCGCAGGGACTGGCGGATCAGAGCCTCGGGCAGAGAGGAGCAGCCCATATGGGTCATGTGCATGGCGCAGGAGACCTCGCGGTCGATGGCGCGCGGCTCTATGCCGGCGTCCTTCCACAGCTTCTGGGTGTGCTCGGGCGCGCGCTTGAGGAAGCGCTGGGTGCCGAAGGGCTTGCCGTACTCGAGCAGGGCCATCTCGGCAATCTCGTGGGCGAGGTCGTAGATATCCTTGCCCTCGGTCTCGACGCCCCACTCCTTCGCGATGCGGATGAGCTTGTCGGGGTCTTTGACCTGGTAGTTGCCGTCGGGCCTGGTCTGATACAGGGTGTGGCAAATCTCGCGGCCGTGGTCGGAGTGGGTGGCGCTGCCGCCCGCCGTGAAGCGGAGGTAGTTGCGTCCGACTATACCGTGGACGTCGCAACCGCAGATGCCCCTGGGTGATTTGGGCGTGATGCGGCAGGGTCCCATGGTGCAGATGCGGCAGCAGGTTCCCTCTTCACCGAAGCGGCAGTGGGGTGTCTGGTTCTTGACGCGCTGCTGCCAGGTGTCGGCTCCGACCTTGGCTGCGGTCTCAAGCAGCTGGGCGGTCGCCGCTTCCATTTCCTCTACGGTTGTGAGTTTTTTCAGATCCATTAGTCTTTTCTTTCCCCTTTCCATATTGCCTGATGGACAGCGTTCAAATGAAAAATGAAGATTTATTTATCGAGCATCTGACCAATGATGCTCTCAAAAGCAGTTCTCGCCTTCGAGTCCGGCGGAAGCTGGACCGTGGGTTTGCCGGCGCAGTCGAAATCGTAGACGAGCTCGTCCTGCGGGACGACGCCCAGCAGGTCGAGGCCCTGCTTTTTTACCTCTTCCATGATGCCCTCGTTCACGGCGCCGTCCGGCGCGCGGTTTATGATGAGCTTCATGACCTTCGGCTCGAGCTTTATCTCCCTGACCAGCTCCGCTATGCGGCCGACGGCCTGCACGCCTCGGCGCGAGCAGTCGGACACGAGCAGGATGGCGTCGACATGCGGGAGTATGCCGCGGCTGATATGCTCCATACCGGCCTCGTTGTCGACGACGAGATATTTATACTGTGAGGCGACCTTCGCGAGCTGGGCCTGGAGCAGTCCGTTCACGAAGCAGTAGCAGCCCTTGCCCTGGGTGCGCCCCATGACGAGCAGATCGTACTCGTCCTCCTCGACCATGGCTGAGCCGAGCTTGAAGTCGAGGTAATCCTGTTTGCTCATACCCGATGGTATGGGGTTTTCCGCCGCGAGCTCGGCGTTCGCGACATCCTCCCGGATGTCGCCCAGAGTTGTCTCCACCTCGACGCCGAGCACCTCGTTGAGGTTGGAGTTTGCGTCCGCGTCGACGGCGAGGATGGGGCCGCGCCCCGTTTTGCAGAGGTAGTCTATGAGCAGGCCGGTGAGCGTGGTCTTGCCCGTGCCGCCCTTTCCGGCCACCGCTATCGTGTATGCCATCGTGTTCCTCCCGATGATTTTCATTGTGAAATTCTACAAAAGCCGCAATTTTCGCTGTTTCAAGGTTTGCTGAATAAATTTTTGCACAAATGCCTGATGCTACAATCTCAGCTTTTAAGTCATTCTAACAACACAGTTCCCTTTTGTCAATGGATTTGGAGAAATTTACGTGAAATGAATAACAATGCCGTCAGTCATCATTGCAGATTGAAATATAAAAAAGGCACGTTTTTGTACAGGTATACAAAAACGTGCCTCAACTATTGTTGAAGTCAATATGGAGTAAAGGAAAAGCGCTGTCTCAGCCCGTCGGTGACGACGTCGAAAATGATGCTGCCGTCGGGCAAATCGCTCCTGTCGCACTCGACGCTTCCGCCGACGAGATAGCGCTGCAGATATGCCTGCGCGTCATCCGTCTCGACATCCTCGACGAACACGTCGCGCATCTGGTTGCCGGAGCAGCTGTTGAAGATCTCTCTTATGAACTCGTATCTCATCAGGCGTCTCCCTCTATAATAATGACGTTCTTCTCAAGGTCTATGCTCTTGAGGCGGCCGATGACGTCGGTGATGCCGCCCATGATGTCGCGGAGGGTGATCTTGTCGCCCTCGACGGAGACGCTGCTGATGTAGTCGCCTATCTTGTACTCGGCTCCGCCGGAGCTCTTATATGCGGTGGAGAGGCACATTTATTTCGCCTCCTCTGTCTGAATCTGCTCGAGCGCGGCTTCGAGCTTGTCGTTGCCGTCGCGGAAGTAGTTGAGGCCGTCGGCGATCAGGGCGGCCGCCTCGAACTGACCCTGGTGCTCGAGAGTGTGCGCGAGCTCGTGCAGCTCGTCGGCATGGTGGCGGTTGTGCTCTATCATATAGGTGAGCAGAGCGACCGACTTTTTGACGTCGCCAATATCTTCATGGCTGTGGTGGGAATGTCCTTCGTGCATCCAGAGGTTCCTCCTTGCGTAGTTTTGCGGCGGATTTGTCCTCCGCCGATGGAATTATAGCACGCTCCCGCCCTGAGGGCAACACATTTTTGATTTTCTTTTAACAGAGTCTGAATTGTAAATTCATACAATTTTGGCATTTGGAGCGCCCGAAATGTGGTTTTTTTGCAAAAAAGATATTGAAGATTTTACCGGGATGAGTTATTGTATAGATGCACAAGCAAAGTCTCCGGCTCCGGGCAGAGCCGGAGCGGCAGATTAAATAACAGGAGGAGATTTAAAATGATTGACAACGTTAAGCAGGCCATTCTCACCGGTAAGCTGAAGAAGATTGAGGGCATCGTTCAGGAGGCCCTGGACGGCGGCGCTTCCGCCGGCGATATCCTCAACGCCATGATTTCCACCATGGACGAGGTCGGCGACAAGTTCCAGCGCAACGAGATTTTCGTCCCCGAGATGCTCGTCGCGGCCCTCACCATGAAAAAGGGCGTCGCCGTGCTGAAGCCCCTGCTCGCCGGCGGTGAGACCAACAGCTACGGCAAGTTCATCATCGGCACCGTCGAGGGTGACCTGCACGATATCGGCAAGAACCTCGTCGCCCTCATGGTCGAGAGCGCCGGCTTTGAGGTCATCGACCTCGGCGTCGACGTCCCCGCCGCCAAGTTCGTCGAGGCCATCAAGGAGAACCCCGACTGCAAGGTCGTCGGCGTCTCCGCCCTGCTCACCACCACCATGCAGGCCATGAAGGACACCGTCGCCGCCATCGAGGCCGCCGGTATGCACTCCCAGGTCAAGATCATGGTCGGCGGCGCCCCCATCACCCCCGAGTTCGCCGCTGAGATCGGCGCCGACGCCTACACCCCCGACGCCGGCAGCGCCGCCACCAAGGCCAAGGAGCTCGCCTGCTGAATCAGCTGAGCACAATATCATAGCACTTAACAGCCCCGGGCGGTGCCCGGGGCTGTCTCAAACGGAGGAAAAACATGCACGAGCACGACCACGAGTATCTACACGCGCACGGAATCGAACACAGCCACTCCCATCACGGGCATGTCCACTCGCCGGAGGAGACCAAGGCCATCGCCAACCGTCTCGCCCGCGCCATCGGACATCTGGAGCATGTCAAGATGATGGTCGAGGAGGGGCGCGACTGCTCCGACGTGCTGGTGCAGCTCTCCGCCGTCAAGTCCGCCCTGAACAGCACCGGCCTGCTCATATTGCAGAGCCATATCGAGCACTGCATTGTCGAATCCGTCAAAAGCGGCGACATGGAGGCAGTTCAGGAGCTGAACAAGGCCATAGCACGATACATTAAGTAATATGTGCAAAAAAGAGCACAGCTGAATTAATCAGCCGTGCTCTTATTTTATTCCTTTGTCATGTGCTGCGCGGCGGCTCTGAGCATCAGGCGCTTGGTGCCGACGCCGTCGAAGGCTATCTCGATCAGCGCGTCGCCGCCCATGGGGGTCATGGCGGTAATCATGCCGCGGCCAAAAGCCTTGTGGTTCACCATATCGCCCTTCTTGAACGAGGCGAGCGGAGTTGCCGGCGCCGCCTTGGGCGTGGGCGCGAAGCTCACATGCCTCGGCTCCGGCGCCGCTTTCGCGCTGCGCGTCTGGCGGCTGAAGTGCTGCGGCTCCGGCTTTATGATGTGCTCCTCGGGTATCTCGTCCACAAAGCGGGACATTTTATTCGAGGCCGTGCGGCCGAACAGCATACGCTGTCTCGCACAGGTGAGGTAGAGGTGCTCTTTGGCTCTCGTGAGCGCCACATAGCAGAGGCGGCGCTCTTCCTCCATCTCGTCCGGCTCGCCTATGGCGCGCAGGCCGGGGAAGATACCCTCCTCCATGCCGATGACGAACACGTTCGGGAACTCAAGCCCCTTCGCCGAGTGCATGGTCATCATCACGACGCAGTCGGCGTCGCGGTCGAGGCTGTCGAGGTCGGTGTAGATCGCGACCTCGTCGAGGAAGCCGGCTATGCCGCTCTCCCCCGTCTCCTTCATATAATTTATGATGTTGCTCTTCAGCTCGCCGACGTTCTCGATGCGCGAGGTGTTCTCGTCGGTGTTCTTCTCCTCAAGCGCGCGGACGTAGCCGGAGCGCTCGATGACGAGGTCGTACAGGTCGTCGGCGTTCGTCGAGGCGGCAAGCTCGTGCAGCTCGCTGATCATGTTGGCGAACTGCCTCATTCTGAGCGCCGGGCGCTGCAGCTCCTCGTATTTATCGGCCTCGCGCAGCACCTCGAACAGCGGTATCTCCCGCTCGGCGGCTATGGCGCGGGCGGCGTCTATGCTGCGCTCGCCTATGCCGCGCGTGGGGTTGTTGATTATGCGTCCGAGCCGCAAATCGTCCGCCGGGTTCACTATGGCGGTGAGGTAGGCCAGCATGTCCTTGACCTCGGCGCGGTCGAAGAAGCGCGTGCCGCCGACTATGCGGTAGGGTATGCCGTTGCGCTTGAATGCGTACTCAATCTGGTTCGACTGGGCGTTCATGCGGTAGAGCACGGCGTTGTCGCGCCAATTCACCCCGGCGCTGAAGCCCTCAAGTATGCGCGCGGCGACGAACTGCGCCTCCTCGTGCTCGTTCTGGCCAATGTACAGGCGGAGCTTCTCGCCGTCGCCCGCCTCGGTCCAGAGCTTTTTGCCCTTGCGCGCCTGGTTGTGGCTGATGACGGCGTTTGCGGCGTCGAGTATATGGCCGGTGCTGCGGTAGTTCTGCTCAAGCCTTATTGTGCGCGCGCCTTTGTACTGCTTCTCGAAGCTCAGTATATTCTCTATGGTCGCGCCTCTGAACTTATAAATGCTCTGGTCGTCGTCGCCCACGACGCAGATGTTCTTATAGCCCCCGGCTATGGCCGCCGCGAACAGGTACTGGAGGTTGTTCGTGTCCTGGTACTCGTCTATGAGCACATAGCGGAAGCGGCGCTGGTAGTAGCTGCGGACATCCTCGAAGCCCTGGAGGAGACGAACCGTATTGTATATCAGGTCGTCGAAGTCCATTGCTCCGGCCTCGCGGAGGCGGCGGCTGTACTCGACATAGGCGCGTCCTATGTATATGCGGCGCACGTCGCCGGAGGCTCTCGCCTGCTCGAGATAGTCCTCGGCGGAGATGAGCGCGTCCTTCGCGGAGGATATCTGCGCCAGCACCGAGCGGTGCGGCAGCACCTTCTCGTCTATGTCGAGGTCTTTGAGCACGCGCTTCATCACCGATTGGCTGTCCGCCGTGTCGTAGATGGTGAAGCTGCGGTCATAGCCCAGCTTGTCGCAGTCGCGTCTGAGTATGCGGACGCAGGCGGAGTGGAAGGTCATGGCCCAGACGTCCTGCGCCTCGGAGCCGAGCATGTTCTCAAGGCGGTCTTTCAGCTCGTTCGCGGCCGTGTACGTGAAGATGATGGCCATGATGCGCCACGGCTCGGCCGGCTCGATTGCGCAGAGGCGCTTGGCCTCCGTCTCTATCTCCGGGTCGCCGGCGGCGGTGTAGCGCTCGAGCAGCTCGAGCGCGGATTCGTCCGCACCGTCGGGCAGCTCAGTTGTGTCCGACGCTCTGCCGTAGCGCATGAGATTTGCGATGCGGCTGATCAGAACGGTCGTCTTGCCGCTGCCCGCGCCGGCGAGGAGCAGCAGCGGCCCCTCCGTCGCCATGACGGCGCTGCGCTGCATATCGTTGAGCCTGCCGAAATCGGCGGCGATTATTTTGTTTCTCGCCGCGCAGTATCGCTTTTGAAATTCTGTATCTGTCATAGCTTGCCTCACAAGTCGTATTATTCGGAATTAAAAGTATACCACACTCCCGCCAATTTCTCAAGCGGCTGTACAGACGAAAAAGCCCCGGGCAAAGCCCGGAGCTTTTTCATATCTGAGCGCCTGCTCACGCGAGGAAGTCCCTCATAGCCTGTATCGCGCGGCGCTCTATGCGCGACACCTGAACCTGCGACACGCCGATCACCTTCGCCGCGCGCTCCTGAGTCATGCCGTGGTAAAAGCGCAGGGAGATTACGCTTTTCTCACGCTCACTCAGCTTCCCTATCGCCTCGCGCAGCGCCACATGCTCGAGCATCCGCTCCTCCTGCGTGTAGTCGCCAAGTATCTGCTCCAATGTGAAGCCGTCCTCGCCGCTCTCGCGGCTGAGCGACTCTATCTGACCCGTCGCCGTCTCGGCGACGGCTATCTCCTCCGGCTCAAGCCCGGTCTCCGCCGCAAGCTCCGACAGCGCGGGCTCCCGCCCGAGGCTCTGCTCAAGTCTCGCGCGCGCCGCCTTTATCTGCGCCGCGCGCTCCTTCACGCCGCGGCTCACCTTCACGCCGCCGTCGTCCCGCAGAAAGCGGCGTATCTCGCCCGCTATCTTCGGCACGGCGTAGGTCGAGAACTGCGTGCCGTACTCCGGGTCGAAGCCCTGCACCGCCTTGATAAAGCCCACGCAGCCGAGCTGATAGAGGTCGTCCAGCTCCACGCCGCGCCCAAAAAACCGGCGCGCCACGCTCCATATCAGCCCCGAGTTCTCCTCCACCATGCGCTCAAGCGCGCGCTCGTCGCCCTGCTGCGCGTCGTGAATCAGCTCCGGCAGCGCGGTCATCCCGCCCTCTTGCCGCGCAGGCTGATTTTGCGGCGCATCGTCACCGTCGTGCCGCGCCCCGGCGCCGAGCGCACGCGCAGCTCGTCCATGAAGCTCTCCATTATGGTGAAGCCCATGCCGCTGCGCTCGTCTCCGCCGGTTGTGAACATAGGCTCGCGCGCCTTTTCGATGTCGTCTATGCCGCGGCCCCAGTCCTTCACCACTATCTCAACGCTGTTGTCCTCCAATATCGCCGCGCGCAGGCAGATTTTGCCTATGCTCTGCGGGTAGGCGTGGACTATGCAGTTCGTCACCGCCTCGCTCACGGCTGTCTTGATATCACTCAGCTCCTCGAGCGTCGGGTCGGTCTGAGCCGCAAAGCAGGCCACAGCCGCGCGGGCAAAGGCCTCGTTCACGCTCTTGCTCGGAAACTCGAGGCGTATGTAATTCTCCTTTTTCATTTGTCGGCCCCCTTGACGGTATCCTGTATTTTCACGACGCGGTCTATGCCCGAGGCGTCCAGCACGCGCCTCGGCTGGTTCTGCGGCGCCTCGATGAGCAGCCTGCCCCCGCACTCGCGCATTCGCCGGTAAACTCTCAGTATCAGCGCTATGCCGGAGCTGTCCATAAAGCTCAGGCCGGACATGTCTATCACGCACTCGCGCGGCATGTAGTCGTCGAGCGCTCGGCCTATGCGCGTCATGCCGTCTCTCGCGCTGTGGTGATCCAGCTCGCCCGAGAGGCTCAGGCGCAGGCGTCCGTCCCCGCCGCTGGCTGTCACATTCACCATATCTCCCCCTTTAAATCTCAAAAAATGCCTCGCAGAGTTCGCGTCCGCAGACGCGAAAAGAATTCAATCATTTTCTCCCGCGACATGTGCGTGGGAGAAAATACTTCTCAGCCCGCAAGCGTGCGAGCATGGCGAGTGCGACGCAGCGGGCTGCTATCTCCTATATTGAAAAAGGCAAGCCTTTTTCAATATAATAAAAAAGCACCGAACAGATAGAGATACACTGTTCGGTGCTTATTCTATAATTTATATGCGGCGGATTTGAGCGAAATGCGTCGCCTCAGCCGAGATTTTTGAGGCTCTCGGTGAGATTTTCGATGAGGGCGCGGGCTTTTTCGGCCTTCTCGCGCTCAAGCGCGACTATCTTCTCCGGGGCTTTGGCGAGGAAGGCCTCGTTCGAGAGCTTCTTCTCCTGACCCTCGAGCTCCTTGCGCGCCTTGGCGAGCTCCTTCTCGATTCTCGCGCGCTCCTTGTCGAGGTCGACCAGCTCCGCCATCGGCATGAACATTCTCGCCTCGTCGGTGACGACGGAGACCATGCCGTCGACATTGGCGGGCGCGGCGGCGCAAATCTCGACGCTGCCGGCGTAGGCCAGCTTGGAGAGGTACACCTCGCCGCTCGCGAACACGTCCGCCTTGTCGGTGGCGATGATGAGGTGCGGTTTCTTGGACGGCGGCACATTCATCTCCGCTCTGCGGCTGCGGACGGCCTTGATGGCGGTCATGATGGTCTCGAAGTTCTGCTCGTCAGTCGGGAAGCTGAGCTTCTCCGTGAACTCGGGGTAGCTCTCTATCATCAGCGCCTCACCCTCGTGCGGCAGAGCCTGCCAGATCTCCTCAGTGATGAACGGCATGAACGGGTGCAGCAGCTTCAGAATCTCGGTGAGCACATACAGCAGCACCTTCTGAGCGCCGATTTTGGCCGCCTCGTCGCCGCCGTTGAGGCGCGGCTTCGTCAGCTCTATATACCAGTCGCAGTAGGTGTCCCAGATGAAGTCGTAGATCTTGTTCGCCGCTATGCCGAGCTCGAACTTGTCGATATTCTCGTTCACCTCGCGCACAAGGCCGTTGAGCTTCGAGAGCACCCACTTGTCCTCAAGCTCAAGCTGCTCCGGCAGCTCGTTTTTGTCGATGGTGAGGTTCATCATCACGAAGCGGCTGGCGTTCCAGATCTTGTTCGCGAAGTTGCGCATGGCCTCGCAGCGCTCGTTGTAGTAGCGCATGTCGTTTCCGGGGCTGTTGCCGGTGATGATGTTGAAGCGCAGCGCGTCGGCGCCGTAGGTGTTGATGACCTCTATGGGGTCGACGCCGTTGCCAAGGCTCTTGCTCATCTTGCGGCCCTGCGCGTCGCGAATCAGGCCGTGGAACAGCACGGTGTGGAACGGCACCTGGTGCATGTGCTCGTTGCCGGAGAATATCATGCGGGCGACCCAGAAGAAGAGGATATCATAGCCGGTGACGAGGACGTCCGTCGGGTAGAAGTATTCGAGATCCGGGGTCTTGTCCGGCCAGCCGAGGGTGGAAAACGGCCAGAGTGCGGATGAGAACCAGGTATCGAGCACGTCCGGGTCGCGGTGGATGTTCTTGCTGTGGCACTTCTCGCACTCGGTGGCGTCCTCGCGCGAGACGGTCATGTGGCCGCAGTCGTCGCAGTACCAGACCGGTATCTGATGTCCCCACCAGAGCTGGCGGGAGATGCACCAGTCGTGGGCGTTCTCCATCCAGTTGTCGAAGGTCTTGACGTATCTGTCGGGCACGAACTTGATTTGACCGTCGTGCACGACCTCCATGGCGCCCTTGGCGAGCGGCGCCATCTTGACGAACCACTGGGGGCTGGTCATAGGCTCGACAGTGGTGCCGCAGCGGTAGCAGGTGCCGACGTTGTGGCTGTGCGGCTCGACCTTCACGAGGTAGCCCTCGGCCTCGAGGTCGGCGACTATGGCCTTGCGCGCCTCGTAGCGATCCATGCCGTTGTACTTGCCGCCGTTTATGATTTTCGCGTTCTCGTCGAGCACCAGAATCTGCTCGAGGTTGTGGCGCAGGCCGACCTCGAAGTCGTTCGGGTCGTGGCAGGGCGTCATCTTGACGCAGCCGGTGCCGAACTCCTTGTCGACGTACTCATCGGCGACTATGGGCAGCTCGCGTCCCACCAGCGGGAGTATGCACTTCTTGCCCACAAGGTGCTTATAGCGCTCGTCGTCCGGGTGGACGGCGACGCCGGAGTCGCCCAGCATGGTCTCCGGGCGGGTGGTGGCGATGATGAGGTACTCGTCGCTGTCTTTGATGGGGTATTTGATATGCCAGAAGTTGCCCGGCTGCTCCTCGTGCTCGACCTCCGCGTCGGACAGGGCCGTCGCGCAGTGCGGGCACCAGTTGATTATGCGGTTGCCTTTATAGATTAGTCCCTTCTCGTACAGCGAGACGAACACCTCGCGCACGGCCTTGGAACAGCCCTCGTCCATGGTGAAGCGCTCTCTGTCCCAGTCGCAGGAGCAGCCGAGGGTCTTGAGCTGCTCAACTATGCGGCTGCCGTACTGCTGCTTCCACGCCCAGACGCGATTGAGGAACTTCTCGCGGCCGAGGTCGTATCTCGTGAGTCCCTCCTTGGTGCGTAGCTCCTCCTCGACCTTGATCTGCGTGGCTATGCCGGCGTGGTCGGTGCCGGGCACCCACAGCGCGGAGTAGCCCTGCATGCGCTTGACGCGGATGAGGACGTCCTGTATGGTCTCGTCGAAAGCGTGTCCGAGGTGGAGCTGTCCGGTGACGTTGGGGGGCGGGATGACTATGGTGAAGGGCTTTTTATCGGGGTCTATCTTGCCCTTAAAATAGCCGCCCCTGACCCACATGTCGTATATCTTTTTCTCCACATTTTTGGGTTCGTAAGTCTTTGGCAGTTCCTTCATTTCTACCTCCAAAAAAATAAAACGCCCTGAGGAATTTCCTCAGGGCGATAAATTACCGCGGTACCACCTGAATTCCGCATAGCTGCGGCACTCGGCGCTCTGTAACGGGAGCACCCGTCCGCCCCTACATATCGGGACGGCGGCTCGGGGGCGACTTCAGCCCGCTTTTGCAGGGTCTCGCACCTACCGACCCCTCTCTGAAGCGCTGCTGCGGCATACTTCTCCCCGTCACGGCCAATTTCC
>CALWXY010000096.1 GCA_944385595.1 uncultured Oscillospiraceae bacterium | reverse complement strand
CTATATCAGTATATGCGCGCGGCGGTGAAAAAACACACGAATCGTGCGTCAGCCCAAAGTTCCCGCAGTCTCGTTCAGGCGGTAGTAGATGCCGTGCAGCGCAATCAGCTCTGCGTGGCTGCCCTGCTCGGCTATGCCGCTGTCCGTGAGCACCAGTATGCGGTCTGCCGAGCGTATGGTCGAGAGCCTGTGCGCTATGGTGATGGTAGTGCGCCCGGCGGCGAGAGTCTCCAGCGACTCGGAGACCGCCTTCTCGCTCTCGTTGTCGAGCGCGCTGGTGGCCTCGTCGAGTATCAGCACCGGCGGGTTTTTCAGAAAGACGCGGGCTATGGATATGCGCTGCTTCTGCCCGCCGGAGAGCTTCACTCCCCGCTCGCCGACGTAGGTGTCGTAGCCGTCGCGCAGGCTCGTTATAAACTCGTGCGCGCCCGCGCGCTTTGCCGCCTCGATGACCTCCCCGCGCGTCGCGCCGCGCCGACCGTAGGCGATATTGTCGAACACCGTGCCGGAGAAGAGGTAGACGTCCTGCTGCACCATGCCCACGCTCTCGCGCAGGCTGCGCAGCGTATAGTCGCGCACGTCGCGTCCGTCAAAGGTGACGCGCCCCTCGCTCACGTCGTAAAAGCGCGGGATGAGGTTGCACAGCGTGGTCTTGCCGCCGCCGGACGGGCCGACGATGGCCACCTTCTCCCCCGCTCTGATGTGCAGGTTCAGGTTGCGGAACACCTGATTGTGGTCGTCGGAGTACTCGAAGCTCACGTTCTCAAACGCGATATCGCCTCTCGCGCCGCGCAGCTCGACGGCGCCCGGCGTGTCGAAAATCTCTATGTCCGCGTCCATGATGCCGAGGAAGCGCTCGATTCCCGTTATGCCGCGCTGGAACTGATCGGCGAACTCGATGATGCGCCGCAGCGTCGTTATGAGCGTTGTGACGTACATGACGTAGGCCACGAGGTCGCCCGCCGTGATGGTGCCGCGCACCGTCATGTAGCCGCCGAACAGGATGACGACGAGGTACATCAGCCCGTCGAACGCGCGGGTGAGCACATAGAACTCGGCCATGTATCTGTAGGTCAGGCGCTTGATGTCCAGAAATTTGGAGTTGTCGCACTCGAAGCGCTCTATCTCGGCCTGCTCGCCGGTGAACGCCTTCACGACCTTCTGGCCGAGCAAACTGTCCTCAATGCGGGCGTTCAGCTCGCCTATCTGGCGGCGCTGGCTGCGGAACGCGCCGCGCAGCCGCAGGTTCACCGGTATGCACACGGCGAGCATGACGGGTATCAGAACGAACACCGCGACGGTCAGCGGCAGATTTATGGCCGAGAGTATCGCAAACGAGGCCACCGTCTTGACGATGGCGATGAAAAACTCCTCCGGGCAGTGGTGCGCAAACTCCGTGACGTCAAAGAGGTCGTTCGTGATGCGCCCCATAATCTGCCCGACCTTGGTGTTGTTAAAATAGGTATTCGACAGCTGCTGCAAATGCGAGTAGGCGTCGCGCCGCATGTCCGTCTCGATGGCGGCGCCCATGACGTGCCCGGCGTTGTTCATATAGTAGCTCGCCGCGCACTCGAGCAATCTCAGCACGAGATAGAGCGCCGCGAGGCGGCCTATATACCGCATGGTCAGCGCCGCGGGGTCGTACTGCGCGGTGTTTGTGATGCCGCTGATGATGAGCGGCAGCACTATCTCGCACACGGTGCTGAGCGAGGCGCACAGCAGGTCGAGAAACATCACCTTTTTGTGGCGCGCGTAGTACGGCGCAAAGCGCCGCAGCAGCTCGCGCGTGCCGTAGCCCTTCTGTTCCATGTCCCTACCTCACCTGGCCGCCGCCCCTGATGATATATTTATATGTGCACAGCTCCTGCAGGCCCATAGGCCCGCGGGCGTGCAGCTTCTGAGTGGATATGCCCATCTCGCAGCCGAGACCGAACTCGCCGCCGTCGGTGAAGCGTGTCGAGGCATTCACATACACGGCGGCGCTGTCCACCCCGCGCAGGAAGCGCTCGGCGGCGTCATCATCGGCCGTGACTATGCAGTCGCTGTGGCCGGTGGAGTGCGCGGCTATGTGCGCCATGGCGGTGTCAAGGCTGTCCACCACGCCGACGGCGAGGATGTAGTCGAGAAACTCGGTGTCGAAGTCGCGCGCCCCGGCGCGTTTGCCGCTGATTATCCCGGCGGCGCGCTCGTCGAGCAGCAGCTCGACCCTGCCGCCTATGCGCTCCTTGAGCATGGGCAGGAACTTCTCCGCGACATCCTTGTGCACGAGGCAGACCTCACATGCGTTGCAGACGCTGGGGCGGCTGCATTTCGCGTTCTCGACTATATTCAGCGCCATGTCGAGGTCGGCGGCGGCGTCGACGTATATGTGGCAGATGCCGGTGCCAGTCTCTATGCACGGCACGGTTGCGTTCTCGACGCAGGCTCTGATAAGCCCCGCGCCGCCGCGAGGTATCAGCAGGTCGACAAGGCCGGAGGCCGTCATCAGCTCGCCTGCGCTGTCGCGCGTGGTGTCCTCGACGAGGTTCACCGCCGTCTCCGGCAGTCCCGCCTCGCGCAGCCCCTCGCGCATAGCCTCGACTATTGCGGCGGCGCTGCGGTGCGCCTCCTTGCCCGCGCGCAGCACGCAGGCTGAGCCCGCCTTGACGGCGAGCGCCGCGGCGTCGGCTGTGACGTTCGGGCGGCTCTCGTATATGATGGCGATGACGCCCATAGGCACCGCCGTGCGCTCGATGACGAGGCCGTTCGGCCGCTCGACGTGCGCGAGCACCCTCCCCACCGGGTCCGGCAGGGCAGCGACCTCGCGTATGCCCTCGGCCATGGCTTCTAGGCGCGCCGTGCTCAGCGCGAGGCGGTCGAGCATGACCTCGCCGGTGGTGCCGCGCGCGGCGTCCATATCCAGGGCGTTCGCTGCGAGTATGGCGTCCGAATTCTCGACCAGGGCGTTCGCCATGGCGAGCAGCGCGCGGTTTTTCGTCGCGGTGTCCGCGGCGGCGACGGCGCTCTTCGCGCCCGCCGCGTCCAGCAGTATCTCGTGAGTTGTCATCATTTGGCCTTCCTCCCAACGAATCGCGTGCCGACGGGCTTGCCGCCGACTATGTCGTAGAGCGCCTCCGGATTCTCGCCGTTGGCAATTATCATGTCGCCGCCCGCCTCGGTGATGATGCGCGCGGCCTTGAGCTTCGTCGCCATGCCGCCGGAGCCGAGGCTCGTGCCGCTGCCGCCGGCGAGCGCCTCTATCTCGGGCGTTATCGCCTCGACCAGCGGTATGAGCTTTGCCGAGCTGTCGCGCCGCGGATCTGCGGTGTAGAGGCCGTCGATATCCGAGAGCAGCACCAGCAGATCGGCGCCTATCAGGCGCGCGACTATGGCCGAGAGCGTATCGTTCTCGCCTATGGTGTTCTCGACGCCTATCTCGTCGGTGACGACGGCGTCGTTCTCGTTGATAATCGGCAGCGCGCCCAGTTCCAGCAGGCGGTTTATCGTGTTTCGCATGTTGGCGCAGCGGCGAGAGTTGTGTATGTCCTCGCCGGTGAGCAGCACCTGCGCGACGGTGTGGTTATACGCGCCGAACAGACGGTCGTAGGTGTACATCAGCTCGCACTGGCCGACGGCGGCGGCCGCCTGCTTGGTGGGCATGTCGGCGGGACGGCTCGGCAGCATCAGTTTGCCGACGCCCATGCCGATGGCGCCCGACGAGACGACGACCAGCTCGTGTCCGGCGTTTTTGAGGTCGCTGAGCACCCTGACCAACGCCTCAACGTGGCGGATATTCAGCCGCCCGGTGCTGTGCGCGAGGGTGGATGTGCCGATTTTGACGACTATACGCATAAAATCACCCCTTTTTCAGAGCTTCGGTCTTGTCGTAGGCGGCGACGACCGCCTCGAACACGGCGGAGCGGAAGCCGCCGCGCTCCAGCGCGCGCACGCCCTGTATTGTGGTGCCGCCGGGCGAGCAGACGCGGTCTTTCATCGCGCCGGGGTGCTCGCCGTTCTCGAGGTAGAGCTTCGCGGTGCCGGCGAGCATCTGAGCGGCGTAGCGCATGGCCTTGTCGCGCGGCAGGCCGCAGGCGACGCCGCCGTCGGCGAGCGCCTCGATGAACATGCAGGCAAAGGCCGGGCCGCAGCCGGAGACGGCGGAGGCCGCGTCTATGAGCGGCTCGGGCAGCTCGTCGATAAGTCCGGCGCGGCGCATGAGCAGTTTAAAGTCGCCGCGCTCCGAGTCGGTGACGCCCTCGGCGCACATCTGCACGACGCCCTCGCCTATGGCAACCGGGGTGTTCGGCATGATGCGTATGACGGGGTAGTCGCCCCCGGCGAGGCGGCGGATGTCGGCCATGGTGAGGCCGGCGGCCATGGTGACGAGGACGAAGCGGTCGTGCCTCAGGCGAAGGAGCGGAGCGAGCTCGGACATGAGTGCGGGCATCATCTGCGGCTTGACGCCGAGGAAGATGAGGTCGCAGTCGGCGGCGATGAGCCTCGTGGGGACGGCGCTGGCGCCGAGCTTTTGGGCGAGTGCCTCGGCCTTGGATTGCGTGCGGTTTGCGAGCCGGAGGCTCACGCCCTCGCCCCCGGCGGCGACGGCCGACGCCAGCGCCGAGCCCATATTGCCGCAGCCGATAAAACCAACATTGTGAAACATAGCAGAACCTCCGGAAGTTTTTTATATATTGTAGCACAGGGAGACGGCGCAGAAAAGCGCAATTAAAAATTTTGAGATATTTTGAAAATAATACTTGCAATTCCGAAACCGGTGTGCTAATATAATTAAGCTGTTAGCGCAGTATCCGGGTGTAGCGCAGATGGTAGCGCGCTTGAATGGGGTTCAAGAGGCCGCTGGTTCAAATCCAGTCACTCGGACCAAAAAAAGACAGACGCTTTTGTGTCTGTCTTTTTTTGCTTTGGGAACTTGCTCTTTGAACCAGCGGCCTCTTGGCGCCGCAGGCGCGTCAAATCCGCCGCTGCGGACAGCAGACGCTCGCGTCGGCTGTCCGCTGGTTCAAATCCAGTCACTC
>CALWXY010000095.1 GCA_944385595.1 uncultured Oscillospiraceae bacterium | reverse complement strand
TGCCATTCAGTTCACACACTCCAAATCAGAAAATCAGGGACATGATGATGGTCGCTATGCCGATTGTCCAGCAGTAGTAGCTGAAGCTGCCGAAGCGGCCGCTGTTGGTTATGAGCTTCACCAGCCCGATGGCGACTATGCCGGACACGGCGGCGCAGAGCATACCCACGAGGTAGACGGGCATGAGGGAGAAGTCGGTGTCCTCCATCAGCGCCTTGATAAGCGAGATTATGTTCGCGCCGAGGACGGCGGGTATGGACATGAGGAAGGCAAATTTCACGGCGAAGGGGCGCTCGAGGCCGACGGCCATACCGGCGGTTATCGTCGTTCCCGAGCGGGAGAGGCCGGGGATTACGGCGGCACACTGGCAGACGCCTATGATGAGCGCGTCGCGCAGGGTCATGCTCTTCTCGGTTTTCTTGCCGCGGCTGAGCTTGTCGCTCACATAGAGCATGCAGCCGGTGAGCAGGAAGATGGCGCCGATGAAGGTGGTGTTGTAGTAGAGCTGCTCGACAAGGCCGTTCACCGGCAGCACCGCGACCAGCGGCAGGGTGGCTATGATGAGCAGCAGTATGAGGCGGCGCGCCGGGATATCGGCCCTCTTCGAGCCGCGCTCGGGGTGGCGCATCTCGCCTATCATGCCGAAGAACTCGCGTATCATCAGCACGATATCGCTCCAATACACGACGCAGACGGACACCAGCGTGCCGAGGTGCAGCAGCACGTCGAACAGCATGTGGCCCTCCTCAGCCGTATTGAGATTGAATAGATTTTGCAGCACGGAGAGATGGCCGGAGCTGGATATGGGCAGAAACTCGGTGACGCCCTGTATGATGCCGAGCAGAGCGGCAGAGCCGTATGTCATTCAGCATACCTCCAATGGTTTTCTGTATATCAGGCGGCGGGTATATCCGCACGTTCCTAAAATAACATATTACCATATTTACCCCAAAAGCACAAGGACAAAGAAAAAATCCGCCGCAGACAGCTTCTGCGGCGGCGGATTCAGTTTTGCTCTGTGCGTCTCGCGGCTATCTCGCCGTGCAGGTAGCCCAGCGCGTCGGAGAGTCCCCCGAGGCAGTCGATAAGCCCGCACTCGACGGCCTCTGCGCCGTAGATGACGCTGCCCACGTCGTTCGCTATCTCCTCCGTGCGCATCATATACTCCGTGAAGCGCTCGCGGCTGATGTGCGAGTTCTGCGTCACGAACTGAATTATGCGCTCGTGTACTTTGGCAAAATAATTGAAGGTCTGCGGCACGCCTATGACAAGTCCGTTCACCCGCACCGGGTGTATGGTCATCGCAGCCGACGGCACGATGAAGCTCCGCCGCGCCGCAACGGCCAGCGGCACGCCTATCGAATGTCCCCCGCCGAGCACCACCGAGGCCGTCGGCTTCGTCATGCCGGAGATAAGCTCCGCTATCGCAAGCCCCGCCTCTATGTCGCCGCCGACGGTGTTCAGCAGCACCAGCAGCCCCTCTATCTCCTCCGACTCCTCCACCGCCGCCAGCACCGGCAGCACATGCTCGTATTTCGTCGTCTTTGAGCTGTCGCCGAGAATCTGGTGCCCCTCTATCTGCCCCACTATCGTGAGACAGTGGATGACGCCTTTGGACGAGCGGGTCGTCGACGAGCCGAGATCCATTATCTGTTCGCGCTGGGTCAAATCGAGATTCTGTTCGTTTTCCATTTTCCGCCTCCGTTCCCGGGCGAAAAAATCGCCCGCTCCGCACAGTTTGTGCAGAGCGGGCGGCTTTTATTTAGTCGGCGTAGACGGTTTTGAATGCCTTGAAGGTCATGTAGCAGTCGAACTTCGCCACCGTCTCATACGGCGCGTGCATGCTCAGAACGGGGACGCCCGCGTCGATGGTGTCGATGTTGCGCTTGGACATATACATCGCGACGGTGCCGCCGCCGCCCTGATCTACCTTGCCCAGCTCGCCCATCTGCCACACGACGCCGTTTGCGTCGAACAGACCGCGCAGGTAGCCGATAAGCTCGGCGCTCGCGTCGTTGGAGCCGGATTTGCCCCTCGCGCCGGTGAATTTCACGAGCGTCACACCGTAGTTCAGCTTTGCGTTGTTGCGCTTCTCCGATACCTCCGGGAAGTTCGGGTCGAAGCCGTTGCAGACGTCCGCGGAGATGCAGATGCTCTTCTCGAAGCAGTGTCTCAGCTCGACGCCCTGGCTCGCGCAGAGGTCGCCGATAAAGCACTCGAAGGCCTCGCTCTTCATGCCGGAGACGCCCTCGGAGCCTATCTCCTCCTTGTCGGCGAGTATGCAGACGCAGGTGCGGCGGGGATTTTCCGTCTCCATGATGGCGCGCAGCTCGGCGTAGGCGCAGACCCTGTCGTCGTGGCCGTAGCCGCCGATGAGGCTGCGGTCGAGGCCCTGGTCGCGCGTCTCCAGCGCGGGCACGGCGCAGAGCTCGGCAGAGAGGAAGTCGGCCTCGGTGATGCCGTATTTCTCATTCAGCAGGCGCAGCAGCGCAAGCTTCACGCGGTCTGAGCCGTCCTCGGCGTCCGGCATGGAGCCGATGAGGATGTTCAGCCCCTCGCCGCTTATGGCCTCCGACAGCGTCTTCTTATACTGGTCGGCGGCGAGGTGCGGCAGCAGGTCGGTGATGACGAACTGCGGGTCGTCCTTGTCGCGGCCTATGCTGACATCGACGGTCTTGCCCCCGCGCAGCGCAACGACGCCGTGCAGCTCAAGCGGCAGCGCCGTCCACTGATATTTCTTGATGCCGCCGTAGTAGTGGGTCTTGAAATAGCCCAGCTCGGTGTCCTCGTACATGGGGTTCTGCTTGAGGTCGAGGCGCGGCGAATCGACGTGCGCCGCGGCGATGACGCAGCCGGAGTCCATGCTCTCGCGTCCCATGACGGCGAGCAGCAGAGCCTTGCCGCGCACGGAGGAATACACCTTCGTGCCCGCCGGCAGCGCCATGCCGCGCCTATACTCGACGAAGCCCGCGGCCTCGGCGAGCTTTATGCCCTCGCGCACGGCGAGGCGCTCGGTGCGCGCCGCGTCGAGGAAGCGCTTATAGTCCTCGCAGTAGTCGTGGACTTTCTGCTTTTCCGCGTCGTCTATGATATCGTATCCGTTTTTCTGGCTGTAGAACAGCTCTTCTCTGGTCATTTTATTTCCCTCCTGTCAGAGATTTTATGAGCGCGCGGCATTTTTCGGAGAATTCCTCCATGCCGCCGTTGTTATCAAGTATGTACTTACAATTCGCTTTATAAAACTCCTCCGGCTGCTGTGCGTCTATGCGGCTCTCGGCGTACTCAGCCGTTATGCCCTCGCGCAGCATGAGGCGCCTCACACGCTCGGAGCGCGGAGCGGTGACGCCTATGACGGCGTCGCAGCGCGCGGCCATGCCGCTCTCTACGAGCGCTATCGCGTCTATGGCGGCGAGAGTTCCGCCGTTTATCGCCCAGTCGCGCAGCCTTCGCTCCGTCTCGGCGACGACGTAGCTGTGTGTGATGGCGTTCAGCTCCGCGAGCGCCTCCGGCGAGGCGAAGACGATTGCGCCGAGCTTTTTGCGGTCGAATGCTCCATCCGTCGCGCAGTCCGGGAAGCGCTTTATGATGGCGTCGAGCATATCGCCGCCGCTCGCGAGCAGCTCGTGGTAGACGGCGTCGCAGTCGATGACGAGGCCGCCCAGCTCCTCGACGGCTCTGAGCGCCGTCGTCTTGCCGCTGCCGGTGCCGCCGGTTATGCCGAGCACCGTCATTGAATCGACGAGCGCTGAGAACACCTCGTCCTCCGTCAGCGCGCCGAGGCGCAGTATGCGGTAAGGCGTTTTGCTCATGTCTATGATGGTGGACTCGACGCCGACGCCGCACTCGCCGCCGTCGAGCACGCCCTCGATTTTGCCGTCGAAGTACGCGAGCACGGCCTGCGCGTTTTTCGGGCTGGGCGCGCCGGACGGATTTGCCGACGGCCCCGCCAGCGGCTCGTCCAGCGCGCGCAGCAGCTCGAGCGTGAGCGGGTGGTCGGGGCAGCGTATGCCTATGGTCTTTCCGCCCGCGCGCACTATCTCGGGCACGCAGTCCTTTGACGGCAGTATGATTGTCAGCGGGCCGGGGAGGTATTTCTCCGCGAGGCGTCTCGCCGCCTCCGGCACCGCGGAGCAGTAGCGCTCTGCCCAGTCGAAGGAGCCGACCATCAGGCTGAGCGGCTTTACCTCCGGGCGGCCTTTAAGCTCGTAGATATTGTGCACGGCCCTCTCGTCCAGCGCGCGGCAGCAGAGTCCGTAGACCGTCTCTGTCGGCACGGCCACGGCTCCGCCGGAGCGCAGCGCCGAAGCGGCCTCCGCTATATCGGAGCCGCTGAAAATCTTCGTCTCCATGCTCAGCCCTCCGCCTGCGCGCGCAGCTTCTCGGCCTGGTCGGCTGTGACCAGCGCGTCAATCAGCTCGTCGAGCGCGCCGTCCATGATCTGGTCGATTTTATACAGTGTGAGGCCGATACGGTGGTCGGTGACGCGGCCCTGCGGGAAGTTATAGGTTCTGATGCGCTCGGAGCGGTCTCCGGTGCCGACCTGGCTCTTGCGCTCGGCGGCGACGGCGGCCTGCTGGCGGCGCTGCTCCTCCTCGTACAGGCGGGAGGCGAGTATTTTCATCGCGCGCTCGCGGTTTTTGTGCTGGCTGCGCTCGTCCTGGCACTCGACCACCGTGCCGGTGGGCAGGTGCGTTATGCGGATGGCGCTCTCCGTCTTGTTGACGTGCTGGCCGCCCGCGCCGGATGAGCGGAAGGTGTCTATCTGCAAATCGGCGGGGTTTATCTCGAACTCGACCTCGTCCATCTCCGGCAGCACGGCGACGGTGACGGTGCTCGTGTGTATGCGCCCGGAGGTCTCGGTCTCCGGCACGCGCTGCACGCGGTGGACGCCGCTCTCGAACTTGAGGCGCGAATACGCGCCCTCGCCCTCGATGATGAAGCTCACCTCTTTGATGCCGCCTATCTCGGTCTCGTTGATATTGGCGACCTCGGTTTTCCAGCGCTTGGAGTCGGCGTACATGGAGTACATTCTGAAAAGACTGCCCGCGAACAGCGCGGCCTCCTCGCCGCCGGCGCCGCCGCGTATCTCGACGATGACGTTGCGCGAGTCGTTCGGGTCGCGCGGCAGGAGCAGGAGCTTCAGCTCCTCCTCCGTGCGCTCGAGCTCCGCCTTGGCGCTCTCGAATTCCTCCTGGGCCATCTCCTTCATCTCGGGGTCGGACATAAGCTCCTTCGCGTCCTCCATGTCGGAGCGGCAGCGCTCGTAGCGGCGGTAGGCCTCGACCACCGGGGCCAGCTCCTTCTGCTCGCGCGCAAGCTTTGCGTAGGCCGCGGGGTCGGAGTAGACCTCCGGCTCGGGCATGCGCTTTTCAAGTTCAATATATTTTTCCTCAAGCTGTCTCAGCTTATCCAGCATTCACATCGACCTCACTTTTTCTTCAGCCTATAATGCTACCACGATTTGCGTCAAATGTAAACAGAAAGGACGGGGGATAAACCCCCGTCCCTTAGATATTCAGGTTTTACAGCTCCGCGAAGCGGCGCTCAAAGTCGCTCTTCACGTCGGTGAGCAGGGCCATCGAGCGCCCGTAGAACTCGGATATGCTCTCCGGGCTGAGCTGGACGACGCCGTCCGCGTCGCGGTACTCGTCCATGAAGCCGAAGAATTTCTCCGGCTCGAAGTAGGCCTGGGTTATCCTGTCGAAGACGGCGTTGAAGTCGTCCATCAGCTCCGGGCGCAGATTGGCGACGGCGCGCTCCATATGCCCGGCCATGGCCATGACGGCCTCGCGGTGCTTATCGTCGCCGGAGTCGTCGAAGCCGAAGCTCTCGACCATAGCGTCTATCAGCACGCCCATCTCCGCGTGCAGCGCGGTGACGACGCGGCGCTCGTCCTCGCTCATTGAGGCTATCAGCGTCTTATCCATGTGTCCTCCTCATCTGAGGCCGACGACGTCGTCTATGACGGCGGAGAAGGCGACGGCGTGCTGCTCCGTCTCGCCGTAGACCGTGTCGCATATGGCCTTCATTATTCTGTCCTTGTCCTTTTTGGGAGTTATGAGCATCAGCATCTCCATATCGCGATGGACCGTGACGCCGAACACGCGGCGTTCGGAGTCGGGGCTCATGTCGCGGCACTTGAGTATGGTGCCGCCTCTGGCGCCCGCGGCCTTTGCCGAGTCCATCGCTATATCGGTCATGCCCTTGTCGACGAACACGACTATCATCTCAAACCGTTCATCCATTGGAACGCCGCTCCTTTCAGTGTTGCTTGTGAGGCCGACCCGCTCCGCCGTGCCCTGTGTGGCCGAGGTCACCGGCAGCGAGAAGGCTATGCCCGTGCCGCGCCCCATGAAGCCCATCTCGTCGCCGAGGCGGGAGAAGGCCTCCGACACGCAGTCGGTCAGGCAGACGCCGAAGACTATGTCCTTCTCCGGCTCGTCGAGGCCGAGGTAGTCCATTATCTCGGAGTTGGCTGTGCCGTGGCCGAGGCCGATGTACAATACGCTCACGCCGCACTCGCCGAATATGGCGGCGGCCTTTTCGCCTTTGCCGCGCTGGGCAATGGCGACTGCAAACGACATTGGCGATTTATTCATTCGCTGCGGCCTCCCCGTAGAAGTCTATGATGACGGTGCCGGTCTCCTCGCTCGGGATATGCTCCACGCTGGTGGCGCCGGTTTTGATGCGATAGACGAGGCCGATCAGCTGGATAATGACCAGCGGCGTCATGGCGACCATGGCGACGACGCCGAAGGCATCGGTCAGCACGTTGCCCCCCACGGCCTCGCAGGCGCCCATGGCAAACGGCAGCAGGAAGGTCGCCGTCATGGGGCCGGAGGCGACGCCGCCGGAGTCGAAGGCTATGGCCGTAAACAGCGGCGGGACGAAAAAGCTGAGTATCAGCGCAATGGCGTAGCCCGGTATGATGAACCACATCAGGTGCACGCCGGTGAGCACCCGTATCATGGCAAGCCCCAGCGAGATTGCCATGCCCGCCGAGAGTCCGGTCATCATCACATGCTGGCTGATGGCGCCGCCGGTGATGTCCGCGACCTGCTTGTTGAGCACAACGACCGCCGGCTCGGCCTTGACGATAAAGCAGCCTATGAGCATGGCGACCGGCACTATCACCCAGCGGCTCGAGAGTGAGGCGAGCTGCGCTCCTAGGTAGCTGCCGACGGGCATGAAGCCCACGTTCACGCCGGTGAGGAACAGAGTGAGCCCCAGCAGCGTATACACGAGGCCTATGCATATCTTGATGATATAGCGGCGGCGCAGGCGCAGAGACACCGCCTGGAATACAAAGAAAAACGCCACTATCGGCGCGACGGCCTTGAACACCTCGAAGCCGTACTCCGGGAACTCGAAGAGGAAGCTATCCCACAGAGCACGGGTGTCGGAGAACTCGGGTATCTCGGCGAGAGTGTACACCGCTGAATCCGGCGAGTAGATGAGGCCGAGAATCATAACGGCGAGTATGGGGCCAATAGAGCACATGGCTATCAGACCGAAGTTGCTGGTGCCGCTGTCGTCCTCGTTTTTGCCGATGGAGCCGAGGCCTATGCCGAGCGACATGATGAACGGCACGGTGATGGGCCCCGTGGTGACGCCGCCGGAGTCAAATGCGACGGCGACGAAATCATCCGGCACGAAGAAGGCCAGCACCGCCACCAGCGGGTAGAGCACGAGCAGTATTCTGCCGAGCTCCCAGCCGAGCAGGGCGCGCAGAAAGGCCAGCACCAGAAACACGCCCACGCCGCCCGCGACGGAGAAAATCAGCACGCTGTTCGGCAGCGTCGGCATCTGCTCGGCGAGAACCTGCAGGTCAGGCTCCGCGACGGTTATGATGACGCCTATGAAAAAGCACAGCAGCGCTATGCTCCAGAGCGACCTGTTTTTGGTGAGCTGCCAGCCGACCTTTTCGCCTATGGTCATCATCGACATTTCGGCGCCGAGGGTGAAGAGGCCCATGCCCACCGTGAGGAACACGGCGCCGAACAGAAACAGCAAAAACGGCGACAGCGGTATGGGCGCTATGGTCACGCACAGCACCAGAACAATGGCGGTGACAGGCACGACGGCGAGCAGAGATTCGATTATTTTATCCTTGAGTTTTTGCGTCATAGGCGCCCTCCTCCATTTTTTTACAGCGCCGACGCAATTAACAGCCAAAATTTGCAATTTCGGTCATATTTACACACGGCAACAATTTCTCACATTATAACATTTTTATATGCCGAATTGTGTAAAGAGAGCGTTAATATTCAATCCGTGCCAAAAATCCTGTCGCCCGCGTCGCCGAGGCCGGGGACTATATAGCCGTGCGAGTTGAGGCGCTCGTCCATGGCGGCGACGTAGATGTCGACGTCCGGGTGCTCGCTCTGCATGTGCGCGACGCCCTCCGGCGCGGCGATGATACTGAGCAGGCGGATTGAGCGGCAGCCGCGCTCCTTTAGAAAGCGCACAGCCGCGGCGGCGCTGCCGCCGGTTGCGAGCATGGGGTCTGTGACCAGCACCTCGCGCTCGGAGATATCGGCGGGGAGCTTGCAGTAGTATTCCACCGGCTGAAGCGTCTCCGGGTCGCGGGCGAGGCCGATATGGCCGACCTTCGCCTCCGGAATGACGGAGAGCACGCCCTCGACCATGCCGAGACCCGCGCGCAGTATCGGGACAATCGCCGGGCTTTTTCCATTGAGGCGAAAGACCTTTGCCGTCGCCACCGGGGTCTCGACTTCGCACTCAGCCGTGGGCAGATCGCGAGTGGCCTCGTAGCACATCAGCGTTGCTATCTCGCCGATCAGCGCCCTGAATCTGGCGTTATCGGTGTTTTTGTCGCGCAGCTCGGCGAGCTTGTGGTGGATAAGCGGGTGGTCGTAGACGAAAAGTCTGCTCATTTCGCGCCCTCCATGCGGCTGAGCCGCTCTCTCTCGGCCTGCGACAGACGCAGATACACCGGCGCGAGGTCTGCCCCGCTCTCCGCGCGCGACATGTCGGCGCAGGCGGCGACGCCCCAGGCGCACTGGTATCTGATTGGCTCCGGCGCACAGCGGCACTCGATGCCCGCCTCCGCAAGCCCGCGGCAGCAGAGCTCCGCCCCGTCGCCCACGACGAAGACGCTTCTGCCCATGGCTTTGAGCTCCGCCGCCAGCTCCGCGACGGCTATGGCTCTGTCGTCTGTTATGCGGCGCGGCGCGCCGTCAACTATTTCGAACAGGGCGTTATACACCTGAGAGCGGCGCGCGTCCATGGCGCAGCTGATGAGCGCGCCCTCTCCGGCGGCGACGCCGAGCTGCGCCATCGCCTCCAGCGTCGACACGCCGCAGACGGGCTTGTCGAGCGCCCAGGCGAGACCCTTCACCGTGGCGACGCCTATGCGTATGCCGGTGAACGAGCCGGGACCGCGGCTGACGGCCAGCAGGTCTATATCCGTGAGCTTCAGCTCGAGGTTTCTCAAAAGATCCTCCGCCATCGGCAGCAGCGTGCGGCTGTGCGTCAGGCCGGAGTTCTGGAAATACTGCCCCAGCAGCGCGCCGTCGCGCATGACGGCCACGGAGGCCGCCTTTGCCGAGGATTCAAACGCCAGTGTCAGCACAGCTCCGCCCCCTCTATCTCAATTTTTCTCGAAGTCTCCGAGAGCTTGGTTATCTCGACCTTTATCTCGCTGCCGTCGAATGCCTCGGCGACGTTCTCGCTCCACTCGACGACGCAGACGCCGCCGCGGCCGAGGTAGTCCTGCCAGCCTATGTCGAACAGATCGACGGCCGAGCCGAGGCGGTACATGTCGAAGTGGAAAAGCTCCCGCGCTCCGAGGTACTCGTTGACCATCGTGAATGTCGGGCTGCTGACGCGCATGTCTATGCCCATGCCGCGCGCCATGCCGCGCACGAATGCGGTCTTGCCCGCGCCGAGGCCGCCGTACATGGCTACCACCGCGCCGTCCGGCAGCTTCTGCGCGAGGCGCTCGCCGAGCTGCTCGGTCTCGCGCTCTGAATTCGTAATTATCTCCATAGTCACAGCTCCATAGTGGCGTAGGCGTTGAGGCTGCTGTCGCCCCGCGCGCCCGCCAGATATTCGTAGTAGCCCTGGCAGCCTATCATGGCGCCATTGTCGCCGCACAGCCGCAGCGGCGGGACGAATAGCTTCACCCCGGCGGCTTTGGCCGCCTTTTCAAAGTCGCTCCTTATGCGGGAGTTGGCCGCGACGCCGCCGGCCGCGGCGACCTTGTCGTAGCCCAGCTCGCGCAGGCACTCCATGGTGCGCGGAACCAGGCTGTCGCTCACGGCGGCGGAGAATGAGGCTGCGAGGTCGGCTCTGTTTATCTCCTCGCCCTTCTGCTCTGCGGTGTGGACTATATTGATGACTGCGGTCTTGAGACCGGAGAAGCTCATGTCGTAGGGGTGACCCTCGACGTGCGCGCGGGGCAGCTTGTAGGCGGTGTCGCAGCCGCCCCGGCTGAGGTCGTCGACCGGCTTGCCGCCGGGGTAGCCGAGGCCGAGGACGCGGGCGGTCTTGTCAAAGCACTCGCCCGCCGCGTCGTCGCGGGTCGCGCCCATGACGCGCATGTCGGTATAGCTGCGGACGTCGACGAGCATGGTGTTGCCGCCGGAGATGGCGAGGCACAGAAACGGCGGCTCAAGCTCCGGGAAGGCTATGTAGTTGGCGGCGATATGTCCCTTGATATGGTGCACAGGCACCAGCGGCACGCCCAGCGCGAGCGCCGCGCTCTTTGCGAAATTGACGCCGACCAGCACCGCGCCTATAAGCCCCGGCGCGTATGAGACGGCGACAGCGCCTATCTCGCTCTTTTTGATGCCCGCGCGGCTCACGGCCTCGTCCGCGAGGCGGCTTATCACCTCGACGTGGCTGCGCGAGGCTATCTCCGGCACGACGCCGCCGTACAGCGCGTGCATGTCGGCCTGCGAGGATATGACGTCCGCGAGCACCTCGCGCCCGTCCCTCGTTATGGCGACGGCGGTCTCGTCGCAGGTGGATTCGACAGAAAGTATATACATCTCTGTTCCTCTTTCACTGTGGATTTTCAAATCGCCGCGTCATGATCAGCGCATCCTCGTGCGGCTTTTCGTAGTAGTTTTTTCTTCTGCCCTCGACGGCAAAGCCGTATTTGGCGTAGAGCGCGATTGCGGGCATGTTCGACTCGCGTACCTCCAGCGTGACGAAGCTGAGGCCAAGTTTTTCCGCTCTCTCGAGCAGCTCCGCTATGAGC